>PCTP01000218.1 GCA_002770795.1 Gammaproteobacteria bacterium CG22_combo_CG10-13_8_21_14_all_40_8
TCTTTAGTTTACGACTTAGGTTGCTCTTTGGGAGCCGCAACTTTATCTATCAGGGAACAAGTCATAGATCGATCCTATCAGATTGTGGGGCTCGATAATTCTGAGGCAATGGTCAATCGTTGTTTACAACATCTACAGGTTTATCGCTCCAACATCCCGACAGAGATTGTTTTAGCAGATATTCTCGAATTTAAATACCAACCCTGCTCCTTTGCTGTACTCAATTTCACCTTACAATTTTTGGAGCTGAAAGAACGAACTCGGTTATTAGAAAAAATTTATCAAAGCCTGCATCCTGGTGGCGCATTAATTCTCTCCGAAAAAATATTATTTGATAATGAGCTAACCAATCAAACCATGGTCGATTTACACCATCAGTTTAAGAAAAACAATGGTTATAGCGATTTGGAGATTGCTCAAAAAAGGGCTGCCTTAGAAAGATTTTTAATCCCTGAAACTCAGCAAGTTCATCTTGAACGGTTAAACCAAGTTGGCTTTTCCCGCGCGAACATATGGTTCCAACATTATAACTTTTCCTCATTTTTGGCCGTCAAATGAATGAATTTACTCATGATTTAACACAGATTTCACAGACTGACATGGCGTCTTGGGTACCCTATTTCGAGAAAGGCCTTGAACAAGTCATTCAGAAAAAAATCCATGGCAAACTGGATGAATGGCAAATCTTGCTGACACAATTTGCTAGCATCATCAATATGGAGCAAGAAATTGATTTTGATTGTCAAGAAGCGGTCAGATTTGGACGACCTGATCAATTATCGGCGCAAAAACAAAAGCAACTGCTTGAGCTTTTAAAGCAGTTTCACCCATGGCGAAAAGGTCCTTTTGAACTTTTTGGCATTCACATTGATACCGAATGGCATTCGGACTGGAAATGGCAAAGATTGGAGCAACAAATTAGCTCATTGGCACATCGCAAGGTGCTCGATGTGGGTTGTGGAAATGGTTATTATCTCTGGAGAATGCTTGGAGCAGGCGCTCAATTAGTCTTAGGTGTTGATCCGTCCCAATTGTTTTGGTCACAATTTCAGGTATTCAAACAATTTAAACCATCAGCACCAGTGCATATGTTACCCATAGGCTTAGAAGCGCTACCACAACATTTGTCCAAGGAGGGCTTTGATACAGTATTTTGCATGGGGGTTTTATATCATCGCCGCTCCCCCATTGATACTTTAATCCATTTGCGAAAATTATTGCGTCCTCAGGGTGAATTAGTATTAGAAACTCTCGTTATTGGCGGTGATAAACAAAAAGTCTTAGTTCCTACAGATCGTTACGCCCAAATGAAGAATGTCTGGTTTATCCCTTCGCCTTTGGCATTGGAACTATGGCTTCAAAGAGCAGGATTTACCAATATAAGAACCATTGATGTCAGTGTCACTACCATTGAAGAACAAAGACAAACCGAATGGATGACTTTCCATTCTCTGGAAGCATTTTTAGATAAAAAGGATTCTCGACTCACCGTTGAAGGCTATCAAGCACCGACACGTGCCATTATTATTGCCACAGCACCCTAAGTAGTAAGTGCGAGATCAATCTACTTCAACTATTCTTTACTGTAGATGACATGTTATAGTCGAAAAAACAAATAGGTTTATGAAGTGACTAAAAACTGGGGGATTAAATATAAAGTAATGACACTGTCAGTGTTGCCCACACTGATTATCGCTATTTCGCTAGCAGTATTTTTTATCTATACCCGTTCAAGTGATCTTCAAAATAATCTAGAAATCAGGGCAAAAACCATTGCACGACAACTTGCCTATTCCAGCGAATTTGGGTTGACCACCGGCAACAAGGTTATCCTCAATCACTTGGCACAATTGAGTCAGCAAGACGAATCAGATCTACTCAGTTTGATGGTCTTTGATATTAACAACCAACCGTCTCTACCATCACGTAACGCTGCTCTAACCAAGCACCTACAATGGCCTCACGTTTATTTACCTACCGAAGAACAAATGGTGATCGAAAATCAATCCTTTCTGATCTATGAGCCTATTTTGAGTCATTCCCTTCCCATAAGTGAAAGAGATATTGCCAAATGGTTACAGGGAGGTGGCAATGAAGTCATTTTAGGTTATGTTGTGGTGGAAATGTCTACTGCATCTACTCAGCTGGCCTCTTATCGCAGCTTTTTCAATAGCTTTATGATTGTACTACTCAGTATAGGACTGAGTTCTTTATTGGTACTTAGACTATCTAAAACGGTCACCTCTCCCATTATTACCATGGCGAAAGCTGTCACCAAAATAAAACAAGGCCAGCTTAGCACCAGAGTCTCTACTCAATCTTCAGGTGAATTAAAAATTCTCAATGATGGTATCAATACGATGGTGGCAACCATGGAGCACGCCCAGGATGAAATGGCACTGAATATAAAACAAGCAACCGCTGATATCACCCAGACTTTGGAGACTATTGAAGTACAAAACATTGAGTTGGACATCGCCCGAAAACAAGCTCAAGAAGCCAGCCGAACCAAATCAGAATTTCTTGCCAACGTCAGTCACGAAATCAGAACTCCAATGAATGGTGTGATCGGTTTTTGTAATCTTTTAGCAAAAACAGAATTATCAGTACAACAACAAGAATATCTCAATACCATACGCAAATCATCTCGCGGCTTATTAACCATTATTGATGATATTTTAGACTTCTCAAAAATAGAAGCCGGAAAAATGGAAATGGAGTCTCATTCCGTTTCTTTAAGGAACTGCCTTGAGGATACTCTCACCATGCTTGCACCAGCAGCATCAGAGAAAAACATCGAATTAGTCGGGTTGGTCTATCAAGATATACCCGAGAAAGTAGAAGGAGATAGTTTAAGGATTAGTCAGATCTTGACCAATTTAGTCAACAATGCCATCAAGTTTAGTGAGGATGGAAGTATTGTAGTTAGGATCATGCTTGAACAAGAAATGGCAAATAACATCTTAGTAAAAGTGGTGGTTTCCGACTCAGGCGTAGGACTCGCATCCGCACAAAAGGAGAAATTATTCCAATCTTTTACCCAAGCTGACACCAGTACCACAAGAAAATACGGAGGGACTGGTCTTGGATTAGCTATTTGTAAAAAGCTGGTAAACACAATGGGCGGAAAAGTAGGTATAAATAGCATATTTGGAAAAGGATCTGACTTTTGGTTTACCCTTAAATTACCTATTGTTGAAAGAACTACAGTTAAAATCTCCCCCCTCCAATGGCAAAATAAACTCGCCTTGATTTATGAACCCCATAAAATAGCCAACTTGGTTACAACGCATTACCTTCAATCTTGGGGATTCAAAACTCAAAGCTTTGAGTCTAGAGCTAGTTTTTTTAATGCCTTGAAAAAGCTACCTCAATCCATGAATATGTTATCGGATGAAACAACACCTTTGATTCTAATAAGTACCAAACGGGGAGATAAGGTTATAGAGGATTTCAAAGGCTGGTTAACTGTCAACAATGAAGTTCCTATTAAATTTATTGTACTCTCCGCTCAAAATGATTATTTAGATAGTATTAAAGCCTCATCAGGCAACTTTGACAATACATTAACCAAACCCATTGTTTCTAAAAGGTTCTTCAACTTACTCGAACATATTTTCCCACCTCGCGTTGCCGACATCATCGATGAAAGCTCTTTGTCGGCCAAACAAAAAAATAACATTCAGGATCTTCAAATTCTGATAGTTGATGATAATGATTCTAATCTCAAATTACTCGATGTGTTATTGTCCGAAAAAAATATAAACACCACTCTAGCAAACAATGGTCTTCAAGCTGTTGAATATGCTAAACAAAAAAATTTCGACCTCATTCTTATGGATGTTCAGATGCCAGAGATGGATGGTAAAGAAGCCACAAAGCTGATTAGAAATAAAAGTCTTAATGTTAATACACCCATTATTGCAGTGACGGCCCATGCAATGAAAGGAGAGAAAGAGGCATTGATTACCACAGGTATGGATGATTATCTCTCTAAGCCAATTGATGAAAATCAGCTGGCCTCATGTTTAGAGAGATGGTTATCCTTAAATAATCGACTCTTGACGAACTCATCAATTGAGCAACTCGAAGAAAGCCAAGAGAGCATTGATATAGATGCCTGCATCCGGCTGGCTAATGGGAAAAAAAATCTAGCAAAAGATTTATTAAATATGTTGTATAACAGCTTAACCAGTTTTCAAAATGATATCAGCACAGCGATAGAAGAAAAAAATGATGAGAGAATACAACAAATAGTGCATAAGCTTCACGGTGCCTCCTGTTACTCTGGCGTTCCTCATTTAAAAGCCTTATGCCAAAAAGTTCAAGATAATTTAAAATCTATGGAGGAAGATGAAAAAAAATATCAACTCATAGATAAGCTACAACAAGCTATTTTGGATATTATGGAAGACTACCCTAGGAAAATTCACCTATTGAGTTAGTTTTTGTTGAGATTAGTTAAATGGCGCGCCTGGAGGGATTCGAACCCCCGACCAATCGGTTCGAAGCCGATTACTCTATCCAGCTGAGCTACAGGCGCAAATTCTGGTTTGATCTGCAAGGGAGCATATTCTACCTGTATTAATATCAATACTCCACATCAATTTTAATTAAATAATCTAAACTTCAAATAAGTCCTTGCGACCTAAAAAACAACTCATCTAAAACCTGCTTGATAATATACCCTGCTAGTCATCCAACAAATCATCAATCAACACAACAGGTTCAATCTCAACTCCGTCAAGATCTGTACCCCAATCCACCCCAACATAAATACCATCTTCATCCATTCCATGTAGCCAGGAATCAATAAATACGTCGATCTCAATCATCATGGGTTGGTAATCAGCCCATTCATCTATGGCTAATTTTTTAGCTTTGTTTTCATCTGACCAAAACAGTAAAACTTCTTTATCTTTATAGTCATTCGACTCACATACTGCCCATCCTTCAGCACATTGTAACCCCCAAACCTTTTGAGTATGTAAAACGTTTTCAATAAAATCTTGGTAGTTTTTTTTGAAATTTTGTTCCATTTTTTTATCACTAATATCGCTAGGTTGGTCTGTTTTCAAAACAATTGAATGGGACAGAAAGGTTTAGATCCAATATTTCAGTTAAAAACTAAAAATTTATTTAATAGATTTTTCTGGAATTGACCTGCATTGCCGTTTTTAAAAAAACCAATAGCCAATACTAGAAAATAACTTGTTAACGGGATGAGTTTTCTTAATTTGGGCTAAAGGTGGATTTTGTTTATTTCTGATTAAGTTATGATTATAATCAAAATCAAGCGTATTAAATTGGGTACTCTCCCTTTTTTTAAGCCAAAAATCAATCTCATGAACATAGGCGAAAACAGTAGGATTTTGTTGGTGCATATGTCGGTGCACTGGAAGATTTTCACTTTCCTCCCATCGCCGAGCAGTTCGAACACTTCTATTAAGATATTTGGCGATTCTCTTCCATGAATGCAACACCGCCGCAGAGTCATCAGTCACTATATTGACTTCATTACTGAGGCGTTGGCCTTCTGAATCTTCTCGTAGCATAGATAGACCTTATAATAACTTATATGAATTCTTCAGAAATCTTAGTGTAATATGGGATTTTTTACTAAGCTGTTATGCTCTCCCAAATGTAACAAGCCAGTTACATTTTTTTATAATAGCATATATTTATGCTATTTCAACATTAAGAACATGAAAAAATTGTTTCTACTCATTTTCATCGCAAACCAAATCCAGATCTCTGGTAACTTGTTGTATTTCAAAATTTTTTTATGATAAAAGCAAACCAATTACTCATCCGATCACTTGGTTTTTTGAGAATCTTTGTTCACTGGTTTGAATTTTTTATCTTTTAAGCTCACCTGATTACCACTACTTTCAATCATATAGATAACCGCATTTTTGACTTCCTCTTCATTGCAATTACGGCATCCACCTTTAGGGGGCATAAGAAAATCCTTATAACCATTTAGCGCATGATCCATCAATAGAGTAAATCCTTTATTCATTCTCAAACCCCATTCGTATTTATCATCGGGCATTGGGGCTCCCTGGGTATTTCTACCATGACAACCTTTACAACGATATTCGTAAACCTCTAGACCTGAACGTGTAGGGCCTGTGTGTGGTCTATCCTCGGTAATTTCTTGCATAAAACCTGTAGTCGTATCCAAGTTTTTTGCTGGCTCTGGTGCATTTACGGGTTGACTTGGCATCGCAGCTAGAACGCTGCCGGATAAGAATAAAAATGCAGTTGCTAGCATACAAAGTTTGTTAAAAGTTATTTGCATCATTCGTCTCCTATGAACACCATGGGGTCTTTTTGTCTACACTGCTTGATCTAGCCAAGCCTTTATTGATAAGAGCTGTAGCCAGAGAGCCCTCTTCTGTCGATATTGTTGTAATACCATCTCTAGTGGATGTATCTTTCATATAGATATCATGAAGTTCAACTTTTTTTGACTTGGCCAAAAACTCTTCAGTAAAAGCGAGTCCCTTTTCTGCAATCTTTTTCTCACAAACAGGAGACTTCTCATTAATCTCTGGCACAGCAATACCTTGTAAACTGGCGACTAAGTTTTTAGGATAACCAGTCCATACATAAGCCAACAGTTCAATTTCATTCGTGCCTTTAACTGAGAGGATTTTGGCGGTATAAGCACCAGGATAAGCATTGAATAGCTCTTTCTTTTTAGGTTGTGTATTGTCCGCATACAAAGTCGCAGTCAACATAAGCGACGCACATCCTAACAATAATTGTTGGGTAGTTCTTTTCATAATTAAACTTCCTATAGTGAAATGAGGTAAATAATTTAATTGAGTCGTCTTATCAAGCTCGGAGCTTGGTAACCTTTGCCCTGTAGCACTGAATCCAATAAATAATCCATAACATCTAACATCTCTTTTTGGTTTTTCGTATAAAAAGGTGCTGTCTTAAATTCATTATTGATGATCACTGCTGGAACGCCTCTGAAGGCATAGTTAACGGACATTATTCTTGCATCACTCACTTTTTTCATAATGTATTCAGAGTCATATTCATGAATGAAAACATCTGGATTAATACCCAATGTAGCAAAATATTCTGAAAGTTTGTATTCATTTAAATAAACTTCTTTATCTTTATTGATGGACTCAAACAATCCATGGTGAGATTTATCTAATACACCTAGTTTTTCAGCGATATAATAGGCTTTGGCCAGTGGAACCCAGTTAGGGGTGATAACTGCAGGTACACGTTTAAATTCAACTTGGTCTTTATGCGCCTCAACCCATTTTTCGAGCTTTGGTTCAAGCTCGAAGCAATGAGGACAAGAGTACAAGAAAAATTCTACGATCTGAACCTTGTCTTTTGGGGCTTCACCAATTAAATTTGAGGGTGAAACCCTTTGAAAATCTACGTTTTCTTTGAAGCGTGCCGCTTGAGTTGCTTGCATGAAGATCAAACTTCCGAGTAACGCATAGATTAGTTTTTTATAATGCATAGAGATTCCTGGTTTTTATTGTTTTTAAATTGCAACCGGTTAATTAAATAGTAAAAAATGGGGATGAGAATCATAGAAACTATTGGGGCAGTAATCATCCCCCCAATCAAGGGAGCAGAGATTCTCTGCATAATTTCTGAACCGGTGCCATTAAATACCATAATTGGCAGTAAACCTAAAACAATCACTGCCACGGTCATTGTCTTAGGGCGAACTCTCAACACGGCACCTTCAATAACCGCATTCACCAACTCAGCATGAGTTTGGGGTTTTAACCTTTGAACAGCCTCTTTAAGGTAAACTAGCATAATGACGCCAAATTCCGTTGAAACACCGGCTGTGGCAATAAGCCCAACAGCAACAGCAACTGACATGTGATAACCCAAGGCGTAGAGCAACCAAAAAGCCCCCACTAATCCCAGGGGGACAGCAAACATAACAATTAATGCTTCGATGATGGATTTAAAACTTAAATATAATAGTGTTAGTATAATTAACAAGGTTAGAGGAATTATCGTCATCATTCTTTTTTCTGCACGTTGCATATATTGATATTGACCAGTCCAACTTATAGTGTAGCCAGGAGGAAGTGCTAATTTGTTGGCTAATAACAACTTGGCTTTATCCACATAAGAGCCCATATCGCTATTCTGAGTGGTGATATAAACCCAAGCGTTTAATCGTCCATCTTCACTTTTAATAACCGGAGGTCCATCCACTAAATTGATTTCTGCCAAGTCTTGTAACTGTACATGAGTATCTTCAGTGGCTATCACCTGCAATGTTTTGAGATTTGCAATAGAGTCCCTCATATCTTGAGGGTAACGTAAATTAACGGTATAACGTTCTCTACCTTCAATGGTTGTGGTTAGATTTTCCCCACCAATGGCAATACCAGCCGCCTCCTCAATTTCTCCAATACTCAATCCATAATGTGCGGCTGAATCCCTATCTATATCAATATCAATATAACGCGCTCCATTTACTCGTTCAGAATAGACTGAATTTGTTGTGGGCATTTCTTTTAGCAACTTTTCCACTTGTTGCCCAATTTCTTGTATTTTATTTAATTCTGATCCAGCAATCTTAATGCCTATAGGCGTATTAATGCCAGTCGATTGCATATCGATACGAGTTCTTATTGGCATTAACCAAGCATTATGTAAACTGGGGATTTTGACACGTTGATCTAATTCATTTTTAAGTTTCGCCAAGGTCATTCCCTTTCTCCATTGATCTTTTGGCTTTAACTGAATGGTTGTTTCCAACATGGTAAGTGGTGCAGGATCTGTGGCAGTTTCTGCACGTCCTACTTTTCCAAAAACACGTTCAACTTCGGGTACTGTTTTAATCAGTCGATCTATCTGTTGTAAAATCTCTCTAGCTTTACCAATGGATATTCCTGGTAAAGTAGTTGGCATATAGAGTAGATCGCCTTCGTCCATTTCAGGCATAAATTCATTGCCCATTTTACTAATTGGCCAAATAGTGGAAGCCAGCATTACAAATACCAAACCAACCACCCTAAATGGATGTTTTAAAGATTTCTGTATGATAGGGCGATAAATTCGAATAAAAAATTGGCTTAAATGATTATCTTTTTCTCGATGAATTTTACCTTTAATCAAATAGGCCATGAGTGCAGGTACTAAAGTGATTGATAAAGCAGCAGCAATCGCCATCGCATAAGTTTTTGTATAAGCTAAGGGTAAAAATAATCGAGCTTCTTGTGATTCCAAAGTAAAAACAGGTAAAAAGCTGAAAGTAATAATAAGCAATGAAAAGAATAAGGGAGATCCGACTTCCTGAGCAGCGAGAATAATGGCATTAATTCTGATATTACCCGCCGTTCCAGAGGCTGCCGGCTCTGTTTGTGAAAGTTTTTCAATATGCTTATGCACATTTTCAATCATGACAATAGTCGCATCGACCATTGCTCCTATGGCAATAGCGATACCCCCTAAAGACATGATATTGGCATTAATTCCTTGCAAACGCATAATTGCAAAAGCGCTCAAGATCCCAACCGGTAAACTCACCAATATGACCAATGAAGATCGTAAATGGAATAAGAATAATGCACAAACCAATATCACAATGATCATTTCATCTACCAAACGATGACTGATTGTGCTTACGCCGCCTTTGATTAATTTAGAACGATCATAGGTTTGAACAATTTCTACGCCTTCAGGAAGATTATGACTCAACTGTTCCAATTTACTTTTTACACCTTCGATAACTTCTAGCGCATTGTAGTTTGAACGCATAACAACAATGCCGCCAACCACTTCACCTTCACCATTTAAATCAGCTACACCGCGGCGCATTTCTGGCCCAATACGAATATCTTGAGAGACATCCGTTAACAACACAGAAGTTAATGAGGTGCGTCGGCGAATAGTAGGAACACTCACTAATTTTAAATCTTCTACACCTTTCAAATACCCTTTAATTCGAACAGGATACTCTGCTTCAGCCATTTCAATCACAGAACCGCCCCGTTCGTTGTTTGACTCGGTAATCGCGGTCTTAACATTCTTTAAAGTTAAGTAATATCCTCTTAATTTATTGGGATCAACCACAACCTGGTATTGTTTAACCATGCCACCCAATGTAGCCACTTCAGCAACACCTGGAACTGTTTGAAGCTCAAACTTGAACAACCAATCTTGTAAAGAACGTAGTTCAGATAAATCATGATTACCTGTTCTATCAACTAATGCATATTGATATATCCAGCCTACACCAGTGGCATCCGGTCCAATTTTAGGTTTGGCTGATGGGGGTAATTGTTCGCTGGCTTGATTAATGTATTCTAAAACTCGGGATCTTGCCCAATACAAATCTGTTTCATCTGAAAATATCACATAAACAAATGAATCACCAAAAAATGAATACCCACGCACTTTTACTGCACCTGGTACCGATAACATTGCTGTGGATAAAGGATAGGTTATTTGATCTTCTACTACTTGAGGTGATTGTCCTGAGTAAGATGTTCTGATAATAACCTGAACATCAGACAAGTCAGGTATGGCATCCAGGGATAAGGTTTTTACCGAATATATTCCCCAGATACTGAGGAATAATGCAGCTAATAAAACCAATAATCGATTATCAACCGACCATGCAATAATTTTGGAAATCATAGATCTTTACTCAATGCATGTGTGTGTGTGAAGTTTGAACTGTATTAGTTTCATCCAAATTTGAAGAAGAAAGTCTTCTAAGACCAGCCAATAGATTGCTCTCTGAATCAATCAAAAACTGTCCAGACATCACAATGCGATCACCCTCTTCTAAACCTGAAATAATTTCCAAATAACCTTCACCCTCTTCTCCGGTCATCACTTCTACAGGTTGAAATTGGTTATCATTTGTCATCTTTATGACGCGATCTCCTTCAGCAGTGCGTATCACAGCATCTCTTGGCACAATCAGTACGTCTTGCTTTTCTCTGGCATCAATAAAAACTCTTGCAAATGTACTCTGAGTTAAACCTTCATAATCGGTTTTAAACTTAAGGCGTGATTCAAGTGCTCTGGTGGTATAACCCACTGGTTCATCTACTCGGTCAACCGTGCCTTTAAACAACCGACCCGGTAAGTTTCTGAGCTGCATAGTTGCCTTCTGGCCTTCTTTAACTAAATCCCATTGTCTTTCAAAAATCTCCACAGTCACTTCAATAACCTGGTAGTCTCCACCTAAATTAAATACCGTAAAAGAAGAAGTTACAGGATCTCCTGGTTGACCTCTCCTGGTAAATACATAGCCATCTTCATGGGCATAGAATCTTGCGGGAAGCTGAGGTGTTTCTCCATTTTGGAGCATTGCAATTTGGCTAGCATCAAGTCCCATTTCGACTAATTTTGGGATTAATCCACTCGCCGTTGTTTTATCTCCAGCTAAGAAACTATCTTGCATCGCTTTCTCAAGACTAAATAATTCTTCGGAGACGACAGAAAATAAAAATTCATCCTGTGAAACTCTCTCTCCACCGTATTTATCTACCATCTCAAAAATAGTGCCTGAAATAGGAGACGTAATGCGTGTTCTCGCCATGGGATCGACACGAGTGATCTTCCCAATAGTTTCAATTTTATGCTTTAAATTACCTCGGACTACATGGGTTGTTTTAACACTTAAATTATTTTGCACCGCTTGTGATAATTTAACTTTAGGATAATCATTCGCTACATTTGTAGATTCAGGGCCATGTACCTGATGATTATGCATATCGCGCATAGGTTTTGGTTGTGAATTTTTGTCCATAACCATTATTTCATCACTTTTTGTTAAGTTCACCGCCCCCATTGCACTGTGCTCCATTGAATGGATTATTTCCATTCCAGCATCATCATTATGGTTGTGGTTCTGTGATTCTGTGGCAATTGTCTCATCCTGTTCTTCTGCCATAGATTGGTTAACAACCAAATCCATACCACAAATCGGGCAATTTCCTTCCTTGTCAGAAAGAATATGAGAATGCATTGGACAAACATATGATTTCTTAACGACCTGCTTCAAAGCATCAGTTGTTTGATGATCACCCACTGAGGTTTCATGTCCGTTGTTGATTTGGTTCAAACTTGTGGATTCTGCAACAACATCATGCGCATTTTCATTAGCAAAAGCGTTATATATATAAAAAATAACGATAATGATTGCAGGAAACAGGAGGATTGTTATTTTTTTCATTTATTTTTCTCTGTTTTT
>PCTP01000236.1:0-147 GCA_002770795.1 Gammaproteobacteria bacterium CG22_combo_CG10-13_8_21_14_all_40_8
TAAATTGATTCGGGTCTCCAATTTAAAATGAGAGAAATGCTTGGGTTTACGGAGTTTATGAATAACCTTAGGCTCGCTGCCTAAATTCTCATTGAGATTTTTAGCAATAATCTGATTCCTTCGACTGCTTGAAATCGGGTTGCCATC
>PCTP01000236.1:158-12278 GCA_002770795.1 Gammaproteobacteria bacterium CG22_combo_CG10-13_8_21_14_all_40_8
CTACGAAGGTATTTAAGCAATATCCATCCGGGTTCGTATGAATAGTCGACTTCATAATATTCAGTTGCTGTTGAAATAACAATTGGCAAAGTTCTGAGAAAAGTCCTTTTCTATCCTTACAATAAACAAAAACCTCGCTTCCCCCTTCATTGGGATGTCTTCTGACTTGAATGGTTTGTACTTTAGGTTGATTATCATTGTAGAAACCATCTAATATTTTACAGTGCCATGCCACCTGGCTCGCTGAATATTTTTGGAAATAGCTATCATCGGTTTCACTTTGTAAATAGTTCAAAATATTCGGATTAATGCCCCGACCTTCTAGCAAAGCTTTTGCTTCTAATTTATTTAACTTAGCAAATTGAGAACGATCTTTGAGGCGTTTGTCTGGGCTTGATAGCCAAATACTGGTTTGTGTATAGAGCTCTCTGGTGAGAGCTTCGCGCCAGCTGTTCCACAAAGAGGGATTTGTCGCTCTCACATCAGCCACAGTTAACACATAGAGTAAGTCGAGACGTCTGGCATCTTGCACTTGAGCTGCAAATTGAGCGATGACTTCTGGATCATAAATATCTTTTTTCTGAGAAAATAGAGACAACAGCAGATGATTTTTAACTAACCAGCTAATGAGTTCAGCATCTTCAATTTGTAACTGATGATCAAGACAGAATTTTTTTGCTTCAATAGCGCCTAATTCACAATGATCACCGCCTCTACCCTTCGCGATGTCGTGAAAAAGTCCAGTGATATAGAGAATTTCAGGACGTTCAAGACGAGAAACTATTTTGCTGCATAATGGAAACTCTTCCGCATGTTTTTCTTGAGAAAACCGAGCAATATTTTTCAGCAAAAAAAGCGTATGCTCATCGACAGTATAAGTATGAAAAAGATCAAATTGCATCAGACCAACAATTTTAGAATAGACTGGCAAGTAACGTTTTAAAACACCATAGCGTTTCATATAAACAAAAGCTGTGCTTAAGCTTTGATGTTGACTCAGAATTGAGAGAAAATTTTGCTGGTTCTCTTCATTTTTTCGAAATTCATTATTAATAAGAGGTAAACTATTTTGCAATAGTCTCACGGTTTGAGCTCGAATCTTTTTAAGTGAGGGATTATCTGCCAGGTGTATAAATAGACGAAAAATATTGGCTGGATCATTTTGAAAGACTAAAGGATGTCGTGCTTCAATGAACTCTCCAGAAATTGCAAAATCCTGATTGATGATTGTTAAAGGTGTTTGTGGTTCATTGTTCTCAATGGCTTCGTTAAACAGTTGCAATAGAACATCGTTTAATTCTCTAATTCTGAGTACAGTTCGGTAATAACGTCTCATCAATTGTTCTACGGCGCTATTTTCATTTTCTGATTTAAATCCCAGCATGGTGGCAACCGCACCTTGGTGTTCAAATAGAAGTCTATCTTCTCGTCGTCCAGTGATCACATGTAAAGCAAATCTCACTTTCCACAAAAAATGTAAACAACTCATTAAGGATTTAAATTCAGATTGATTGATGAATCCTAAAGCGACTAGTGCGGATAGGCTATCCACTTGAAAATGTCTTTTGATCACCCATCCAATGACTTGGATATCCCTTAATCCACCAGGACTACTTTTTAAATTGGGTTGAAGTGAATAGGAACTACTTAAAAATCTTTTATGGCGATTTTTTTGTTCGAGAAGCTTTGCATGATAAAAGCTCTTTCCTGACCAGATTTGTGAAGAGTTGGTGCGATAAGTCATGTCATCGAAAAGTAATGGCGAGCCTGCAATCAGTCGCGATTCCATTAAGTTTGTGGCCACGCTAATGTCTGCTTTTGCCTCTACAACACACTGAGTTAGGGTTCTAACGCTATGACCTAATTCGATGCCAGAATCCCAGATTAAAGTGATAAATTGGCTAATAATTTCAGTCTGTTCCAGGTTAGGATCCTTATCTAATAAAATCATCAGATCAATGTCAGAGCAAGGATGTAGCTCTGATCTGCCGTAGCCTCCAACTGCAACTAGAGACCACGCTGGGATGCTGGCGCTGATAAGTGTTGTCCATAGGTGATATAAGATTTGATCAACAACTCGACTTTGTGCTCGTAGTAATTTTTGAACTTCAACGCCTTCTTGAAAGGCGCTTAAGATAAGTTGTTCAGCAGATTGTTTAAAAAGTGTTAAGTTTTGTGGGGATATATCGCCAACATTGAGCAGTGGCAGTTTTTCATAGGGTAAACGCCATGACTTATTCAGTGCCTCATGCTCATTAGCCAATGACTTCACCTTTCCTTAAGGTCAACACTTCCACTCCTGTAGCTGTTACTGCCAAGGTATGTTCAAACTGTGCTGAGAGGCTGCGATCCTTAGTGATCACAGTCCATGCATCGGGTAAAACTTTGGTGTGGCGTTTGCCAACATTTAACATAGGCTCTATTGTTAAACACATGCCTTCTTCTAAAACGACGCCCGTATTGGGTCGTCCGTAATGCAGAACTTGAGGCTCCTCATGAAAACCAATTCCTATACCATGGCCACAATATTCTTGAACCACACTAAAATTATGCTTATGGGCATGGGTTTCAATAATATGTCCAATATCCCCTAAGCGAACACCAGGTTTGACGATGTTAATGGCTTTATACAAACATTCTTGAGTAACGCTAATCAGTCTTTCAGCGATGATCTTAGGTTTGCCCACGACAAACATTTGGCTACTATCGCCATGATAACCATCTTTAATTACGGTAATATCAAGATTAATAATATCCCCATCTTTCAAAACCTTATCGGAAGGGATCCCATGACAAACCACATGATTGACTGAGGTACAAATAGATTTCGGAAAGCCGTGATAGTTAAGGGGAGCAGGGATAGCTTTTTGCACATCTACAATATATTCATGGCAGATTTTATCCAACTCATTGGTACTAACACCTTTCACCACGTAGGGGGCAATCATCTCAAGAATTTCAGCCGTCAAGCGGCCGGCAATACGCATTTTTTCGATTTCTTCAGGTGTTTTTATCAAAATTGCCATCTGTTTTTGTACCTTGTTGTTTGCATTTTCTAGAATTGTACCTCTTTTCTATCTTTGAAAATAGTAAGTCAAACAGAAAAGGGATTAGACGGTGATGAATTGTTGTCAGTTGATTATGGTGTTGAATTTATACGCCCGTTAGACCGCTGAATTTTATTCTATTGAAGTGATAAGGTGATAACCTCGTTGATAATTGGTGATTTTTACCTCTTTTCTATGATTTTTTAGTAGATTTTTACTGTTGAAGCTTTCTTTAAGATTTTTTATGAAAAACTAACTTTAATCAAGGTGTTGTACTATTCTTTTTGTATGAATATCTCCCAACAACCGACTCAGTCATACAGCACATCCCTTGGATTAAGAGGGAAGTCGATACTTTTCTTATTGACTTTGTTTATCTTCGTTGGTGGACTCAGTATCTTCGGAATCATTTATTTTAGTCGTGAATTAGCATTGGGTTTAGATGCAGAAATAGCCGAAGGCACTGTCTTGCTTAACAGGCAAATTATCCAAAATGCAATTCAAAATGATCTGAAGACGGCGTTACTGCTGGCAAAAAATTCCCAAGTTGTCAGTTGGTTAGAGGATGAGAATAATGCATCCAAGCAAACTACAGCCATAGAGCAATTGAATATTTTTTCTCAACAATTCTCAAGTCAAAGCTATTTTGTTGCCTCACAAAAATCGGGACATCTATTTGTTAACGACAAACAAAAAAATCTGAAATCCTTTGAATTTATTGACACATTATCTAGAAATGATGCAGATGATAATTGGTTTTTCGACTTTTTAGAAAGGGATGAATCCTATCAGTTCAATGTGGATTTCAATAGTGAATTACAAACCACCAAGCTGTGGGTTAACGTGATTGTTAAAGATAAGGAGAAGAATGTCGGTGTCATCGGGAGTGGTGTTGAATTAACCTCTGTTGTCAAAGATTTCATTAATGATGGAAATAACGCTCATTTGCCACTGTTAGTTGATAAAGATGGAGTAATTCAAGCTATCTCTCAAAATTCTAGTATTATCCAATCAAACCTTTCTATCCAAGGCATAACCTTAAAAACTATTTGGGATTTGTTCAGGCTCCCAAAAGACAAAAAGCAAATGCAGGCTTTATTTCAGCGAGCTAAAGCACAATCAGATCGTGCTTTTACTGAAACGATAGAGATTAATGGCCATCCTACTTTGATCTCCATAAGCTATCTTAGCTCTATGGGCTGGTATAATGTGTTGATTATAGATTCCTATCATGTTGTTACTTATTCTCATATAACCACATTTATCGCCTTGTTTATTTTAGCTTTTTCCTCAATTGCGTTGATGCTATGGTTTGCTTTAAACAAACGAATTGTTAATCCAATTTTAGCAATTGATGAAGCAGCTAAGGAAATAGAAAAGGGTCATTATGACTTCTCTGTACCTGTAGTGGGGTATGATGAAATCTCACATTTAGCTTTAAGTTTTGAGAGAATGCGTAGCGGGATCTATGAAAGAGCGGTTCATTTAAAACAACAAATGAAAATAGCTGAAGATTTAGCTCAACAAGCTCAATCTGTAAACCTTGCTAAGAGCCAATTTTTATCTAATATGTCCCATGAGTTTAAAACACCGATGAATGGTATTGTCGGGATGATTGAGCTGCTTAAAACAACAGAATTGACTGATGAACAGCTTGAATCCATTGAGAGTATGAGTGAATGTAGTCAATCCTTGCTAATGTTGATTGATGAGGTGTTGGATTATGCCAAAATTGATTCAGGCACCTTAGTGATAGAAAATGCTCCTTTTGAAGTCAAAGGTTTAATTTATCAGACAGTATCTCGTTATCAAGAACAAGCTAACCGCCAACAGATTCCTTTGGAAATATTGGTAGATCATTCCATCCCCAAAACCTTAATTGGATCTGAAAGAACAATTCAACAGGTATTGTCTAATCTAGTCAATAATGCACTGAAGTTTACAGAAAAAGGGCAAATCAATATCGAAGTGGTACTTCAATCAGTAACAGATGGCGTTTATCTGTTGAAATTCATTGTGTTGGATACAGGCTTAGGTATTGATTCAGAGGAGACAGGGCAACTTTTTGAGCCCTTTGTGCAATTGGATAACTCTTTAACTCGACAACATGAAGGGGCTGGTCTCGGACTAGCAATCTGTAAACAGTTGGTACAGCAGATGGGGGGTGAGATTGGTATTTTGCAGAATCATCCTCATGGTACATTGGTCTGGTTTAGTCTCCCACTTAGAGCTTTTGATCTTCATTAATGGTTTGGAATCTAGTTCTAGAATATGTATTTATTTTTAGATAAATAGGCGATGAAAATACTTTTTTTGTCTATACTTAACTTACTATCTTGTTGTTGAGTAGTTACCATGTCGAAACAGATCTCTTGGTATTTTGACTTTATCTCTCCTTTTGCTTATTTGCAGTTGGAGCAGTTTAAAGCATTACCCCACGATGTTGTGATTGAATATAAGCCGGTGTTATTAGCTGGATTATTGGAACATTGGAAAAATATCGGACCGGCAGAAATCAAGCCAAAACGAATCTTTACCTATCAATATTGTCAGTGGCTAGCCAAAAAGAAAGGCATCCCTTTCAAAATGCCACCAGCTCATCCTTTTGTTTCTTTAGTGGCACTCAGATTGGCTATTGCCTCGAATAATGATCAATTGGTTATCCGAACCATTTTTGAAGCTATTTGGAAGGAAGGGTTGTCGCTTGAGGATGCAGCTACTTGGAGCTGGCTGAGTAAACATGCGGATATGCAAAATGCCGTTAAACTAATGGAGACAGCTGAAGTCAAGTCACAATTACGTACCAACACCGATGAAGCCGCTGAACTTCAGATTTTTGGTGTGCCAACCATGCATATAGATGGCCATAACTTTTGGGGTTACGATGGTTTTGACATGGCGCTGGATTATTTACAGCAACCCAAGACTTTTTTTGATGAAGAAATGCAAAGAATTGCTAAACTACCTGTTGGTATACAAAGGAAAAGGTAGTTTGTAAAACCAAACCCTTCCTTTGGCTAGATAGCATTCATTTCTATTCGATGACTTATTCATATCTTAGCGCATCAATGGGATCAAGATTGGCTGCTTTAGCTGCGGGTAAAATACCAAATAAAATCCCTACAAAAGCAGAAAATCCAAAGGCTATGCCGATTGACCACAATGGAACGTTGGCTGGGGGAAAGTTGGGTATAAGCGCGGCCGCCATGGAGCCTAAGCCAAAGCCAATGATAATGCCGACAATACCGCCAAGTAGAGATAAAACGACTGCCTCTATTAAAAATTGCAATAAGATATGGTGCCTTTTCGCGCCAATCGCTTTGCAAATCCCTATCTCTCTGGTGCGTTCGGTGACTGAAACTAGCATGATATTCATAATGCCTATGCCACCCACCAGCAGAGAAATACTGACAATACCCCCTAATACAATGGTCATTGTGTCAATAATTTTGGATATACCTGAGGTCAACTGTTCGGCAGTTTCAATTTTAAAATCATCTTCTTGAGCGGGTTTTAAATGATGTTGTTTCCTTAAAATATGGGTTAAACGAGCCTTAATTTCATCCAACTGGGTAAGATCTTTGAGTTGGATCTGCACAAAAATATCAGGTTCTACCAAGGAGCCATTGAGACCATGCATGGTGTTATAGGGTAGTATGGCAAAATTATCCTGACTAAACCCAAAGAATGCCCCTTTGGGCTCTGCCAGACCAACAATTTTCAACCATTCACCTGCATAGTTTACAAATTTTCCTACGGGATTTTGTGGGAGGTTGAGATCTGTTCGTAATTCTTCACCAATGACCATCACTTTTCGATGAGTTTCATTATCGCTATAAGATAAGAATCGTCCGTATTTTATGTCAAGATTTTGTACATTTTGATAATTAAAAGTGGTGCCGGAAACCTGTGCAAAGGATTGATTCCCCTGATATTTTATGCCACTGGTTCCACCTACTCTTGAGCCGAGGGTTGGAGCAATAAAATCAATACCTTCAGAATGTTTGGTAATTAACTCCAGATCTTTGGCACTAATTTTGGCTATATTACCTTTTAAGCGTTCTTCTCTCGGAGTAATAGAGCGAATTGAGATAGAGTTTGAACCAAAGCCTTCAAATTGTTTATTAATTGAGTAGCTTAATCCTTGGATAACTGAGACCACGGCAATGGTCGAGCTGACACCAATAATAATACCCAAAGTGGTTAAGAAACTTCTAAACCCATGTGCTCGTACAGAGCTTATGGCGCTACGGAAACTTTCAATTAGACTAAACAAGATTATTTTCCTTTTTGTTTATCTTATACTCTGCGTGATCGACAGAGGACTTTAGGTTTAAATAATCTTCAATAATATGACCATCTGAGAGCCTTACCACGCGATGACAATGTTTGGCAATTTCATTTTCATGAGTCACCATAATAATAGTTTGTCCTTCCTGATGCAGTTGATCAAAAAGTGCCATGATATCTTTGGTGGTTTGAGTGTCCAAATTCCCTGTGGGCTCATCAGCTAATAAAATAGAGGGTGAAGTCACCAATGCTCTGGCGATAGCGACTCGTTGTCGTTGACCGCCTGAGAGTTGGTTGGGAACGTGGTGCATGCGATCTGACAGATTCACTTTTTCTAATGCGGATATCGCCAATTTTTTTCTTTTGGCTAAGGACACACCTTGGTAAACCAAAGGGAGCATCACATTATTTAGTGCGCTGGCTCTAGGAAGTAGATTAAAACTTTGAAAAATAAAACCAATTTCTTGATTGCGAATATCAGCTAATTCATTTTGAGAGCGCTTTGAAACATCTTTATTGTTTAATAAATACGCTCCAGAGGAAGGCTGATCAAGACAACCTAAGATATTCATCATGGTCGATTTTCCTGAACCCGAAGAGCCGATAAAGGCAATATACTCATTGGCCTTGATGTTCAGATCAATATGATCTAAAGCCTTAACCGTTTGCTCACCCATGTGATAAAACTTGCAGATTTGATTGAGCGAAATAAGAGTCATAGTTATTTCCGAGATAAATTTACTGAGAAATTTTATCTTTGGGTTGAGTCGAATCTGCGTTTTTAACGACTTTATCACCATCTTTTAAATGGCGTAAAATTTTATCAGGGCCTGTAATGATTGACTGACCTTCGGCTAAACCAGAAGTGATTTGTTGGAAGTCATCATCTGAAATACCTGTTTCAATTTCTACTTTGTGAGTAGAACCATTATCATAAGTAAAAACAAAGTTCTTCACTTGCGATTTCTCTTTATCTTCCTTCACGATAATCGAGCGCACTGGCACGGAGAGCAAACTTTGATCGCCTTCTGTGAAAACTTCCGCACGACAACTCATTCCTGGACGAAGGTTGACCTTATCATTTTCAACCAGTTTTAGTTTAACAGAGAAACTTAAACTTTGACGGCCAGGGACAATTTTTGCGCTGGAGGCAATGGACTCCACAACACCTGTTAGTGATTGCCCGGGGTAAGAGATAGCAATGATTTCAGCCTGTTGCCCAAGTTCCACATGGGCTATATCCGCTTCATCGACGTTAACCTCTGCCAACATAGTATTAGGATCGGCAATGGTCATAAGGGACGAACCAGCGATATTGGTGGTGCCAGAGATGGCTGTTTCTCCTTGTTTGATATCTAAAGAAGTAATGGTGCCATCAATGGGAGAAACCACTTGGGTTTTGGATAGTCTATCTTTGGATTGATCCAGAGTAGCTTGCACCTGCTTTAGTTGTTCATAACTGCCTTTGAGATCAATTTTAGCAACCTCATATTGATTGGTGAGAGCCTCATAAGCGTCTTTATCTAACAGTTTATGTTCAAATAAGTCTTTTTTTCGATACCATTGGCTTTGCAAGTTCTCTAAGACTTTTTTCTGACGATCAATGGCGATTAGCTGTTGATCAACAGCAGCTTGTTGTTGCTCAACAGCTGCTTTAAAGTTTTCATCATCGATGGTTAATACTAACTGCCCTTTTTTGACGGTATCTCCCTCAGCGACGAAAAGTTGTGTCACTTTGCCAATAACCTCGGAGGACAGCTGTACCTGAGTTTCGTGGATCAGTTGCCCAGAAGCTAAAATGGAAGCTTTAATGCTGTGCATGGTGACTTTTTCTACATCAACAGCTTTAGATCGATCTGCCTTAAAATGTTTTCTGGCGAGTGGAATGCCGATAACAACAGACAAAATAATCACACCAACAATGATTTTTTTTAACATGTGGTTAAATATCCTTAATGAGTCAAAATAATCAAACTAGTCTAGGTTAAGCCATCAGTATGCGTATGGCGTAGTAGGCTAATAATGGAGCTGAGACCAGTAAAAATGAATTGAAATAGGCGCGTTGGGTCCATTTTGCATAACCAAGAGTCATAATGGTTAATATCCAAAATATGGAAATATCTGTTGAGGCTAAAATCGCGCCCATACCATGAGAGGGATCTAAACTAAAAAATAGTTCATTGAGGCTTAAAGGGTTGAGGGTTTCAGGCGCTATTTGCCCATTATTTGAACTTAGGATGGTGACGATGGAGGCCACGCCACCCAGCAAGGAAGGCAAAAAACTCCAAGAGATAAAAGAAAACCATTTCTTAAAGCCAATACCATCATTATTTAGATTAGAAATCATCAAGAGGTATGCTGCGTATAGGCTATAGATGATGAAAAGCATAATGATAATAGAAGCACTGGCTAGCATACCCATAGTTCGGGGGCTCATACTGCCCATACCTTTACGCATTTGTTCTTGTTGAGCAGGAGAGGTGTCACCTGCTTGTAATTCAACCATATGATCAATTAACCATTTGTAATCTATATTTGAATACAATAAAGCAATAGATAAGATAGAGATTCCAATGGAAAGAAGTAAAGGTAACAAAATCGGATAGTTTTTCTGCAAATCCTCATAGGCGTTAACTGGAGAGGCAAATATATTAACTAGGATATTGAGGCTTGAGGTAGAATCACTCACGATGTTCTCCTTAGGTGATTGAATATTAATGTTTTTTATTATAAGCGCTAATATACCAAAGACTCATAAAAAACCCTAGGGGTTTATGCTGGGTTTAGAATTTTGAATAATTTGGGTATATTGTTAATAGGGTTTCCTTTACAATAAAAACTAACATGTATGACACGCTCAGCGCCATTGCTAGATTTCTGTCAATATTTAAAAAGATAAAAAATGGATCTAGAAACTTATCAACTTTTTCACAGTGCTCGTCAATGTTTTCAGCAAGGCAATTACCCTGATGCTATCTCATTATGCGGCCAACTTCTTCAAAAACAAGCTGATTTTCCGGATGCCTATAATTTATTGGGCATCATAGCCAAGACTCAGGGAAATTTCCCTGAGGCCAAACAATATTTTCAACAAGGTTTATCCTTTAATCCCCATCATATTTATTTATTGAATAGTCTGGGTGCTTTATTGATAGATGAGGATTTGGATGCTGCGGAAGCCTGTTTGATGCAGGCCGTTAGACTAAATAAAGATTTTGTGAATGCTCTGTATAATCTTTCCTCTATAAAAAGCAAGCAAGGCAAGTATGCTGAAGCAGTTAGCTTGTTACATCAGGTTCTTCAATTAACACCTGAAAATGCTGAGGCGCTTGCTAATCTCTCCCAAATAGAAGAAAAGAAAAATAATCTTGAGCAAGCTAAAATTCATGCAGAGAAAGCCCTTTCATTAAATTCTCATCTTTTTATTCCAAGATTAGTGTTGTCGTACATTGAATTTCGTCAAGAAAATTTTCAGAATGCCATTGATAGTCTTATCCCAATTTTTAATTCTCAAGTGCAATTAACTGTTGTTAATTATTCACTGGCTGTCGGGCAAATCGCCAATGCATACGATAAGCTCAAGCAATTTTCTTTGGCTTTTGAGCATTACAAAATGAGCAATGAGGCATTATTAAGCATTTATCACTCAATTTATGCTGAATCTACAGGCATTTATTCACCATCCTATCTTCACAAACAAGAGACTCTGATAAGGGATTTCTGTATAGAAAAATGGTTAGTTGAAGATGAATTTAACTCAGATGAAAATTATCCTGCGCCTGTTTTTTTATTAGGATTTCCTCGTTCAGGTACTACTTTGTTAGAGCAAATGCTTTCAGCGCACAGTCGATTAACAACCCTTGAAGAGCAAGAAACTTTTATTGATATTTATTCTGAACATCATTTAGAAACCTTTAATTTAGATCAATTGGCTAACATGTCACCGCAACAGATTGCTCATTTTAGAGAAAAATATTGGGAAAGAGTTTCACAGCACATCAGTATAAGAGAGGGAGAAGTTCTTATTGATAAATTACCTTTGAATTCGGCAATGCTGGTGTATATTTATAGATTATTTCCTAAGGCTAAAATTATTTTTTGTGTAAGAGATCCTAGAGATGTTGCGCTGAGTTGCTATCAACAAAGGTTTGAAATGAATACAGCTATGTACCAATTTTTAGAATTAGGATCTACTGTCAACTATTACAAGACTGTAATGCAATTAGCGAAAACAACATTGGAAAAATTCCCCTTTAACTGCTATTTTAATCACTATCAAGACATTGTTGATGATCATTCTATACAACTTAAAAAAATTATAGAGTTTTTAGAATTGAATTGGGAGGATGAAGTTTTAAATTATCGAAAAAAATCCAATCAAAACCTGATTAATACACCGAGTAATCGACAGGTAGTTAAAAAAATCTATAAAACAGCCATTAATAAGTGGAAGAATTATCAGCCATTTATTCATGACGAATTAGACGCTCTTGAAAAATGGGTGAAATACTGGGGTTACACTGAGTCATAGGGTCAAGTTTATTCGTTTTTCTTATCACGACAGAAGATGCTAAGCATCTTCTGTCGTGATAAGAAAACACCGATTGCACTGAAGAACAATCGGTGTTTTAGGCTGTTATTAAAAAGTTACTACAAGCGTAATAATATTAACTCATTGCGCTAATTTTAATAACATACGATTAAGGCGTGAAGTAAAGGTCGCTGGATCTTCCAGTTGACCTCTTTCAGAAAGAAGTGCTTGTTCAAATAATAAATGAACCCA
>PCTP01000236.1:12360-15827 GCA_002770795.1 Gammaproteobacteria bacterium CG22_combo_CG10-13_8_21_14_all_40_8
TGTGGGCCTAAATCATATTCACCTGCCACCACACAAGCAGGGGTATCTGTAAGTCGATGAGTTAAACGTACTTCAGAGACTTTGTCTTTCAAAGTTTCTTTAATACGCTCTAAGAACTGCTTGGCTTCTTCATTCTCTTTTTCTAATTTTTCTTTATCTTCTTTGTCATCTAAATCACCAAGATCGAGTTTGCCTTTGGTGACTGAATGAAGTTGTTTACCATCAAAATCAGTTAAATGGCTCACTAACCATTCATCAATTCGATCGGTGAGTAACAAGACTTCAATACCTTTCTTCTTGAAAATTTCCAAGTGGGGGCTGGTTTTAGCGGCTTGTAAGGACTCCGCAGTAATGTAATAAATATCTTTCTGTCCTTCTTGCATGCGGCTAACATAATCTTCCAGTGAAACATTTTGAGCCACAGCATCTTCATGAGTTGAGTTAAAACGAAGTAATTTGGCAATATCTTCTCGATTTGAGAAGTCTTCGGCTGGACCTTCTTTTAGCACTTGGCCAAACTCTTTCCACATGGTTTGATACTTGTCAGGATCTGATTTAGAAAGCTTTTTCAGCATATCCAATGAACGCTTAGTTATGGCACTTTTTAAGTTTTTGCCTACTGTGCTGTCTTGTAATAATTCGCGAGAGACGTTAAGCGGTAGATCGTTAGAGTCGAGTACGCCTCGGATAAATCTTAAGTAGCTAGGTAAAAACTGCTCTGCGTCATCCATAATGAAAACACGTTGAACATAGAGTTTTAAGCCACTGGTGCGATCACGATTCCATAAATCATAAGGCGCTTTTCCTGGTACATAGAGTAAGCTGATGTATTCATTTTTACCTTCAACATGATTATGAGACCAAGTGAGTGGATCGGTATAGTCATGAGCAACCTGCTTATAAAACTCCACATAATCTTCAGAAGAAAGTTCTGTTTTGGCTTCAGTCCACATGGCTTTGGCTTTGTTAACGGTTTCCCATTGAGGAACTCGAGCTTGTTCTTTTTCTCTTTCTGCGACTTTTTCTGGGTCGGCAGCATCTTCTTCACTTAATGGGGGCTTGGGGTAAATGATTTCCAATAGTTGGACAGGAATAGCGATATGTTCTGAATAGGTATGAACGATATTGCGAATGCGGTAATCTTCAGAATACTCTTTGGCTTCTTCTTTGAGGTATAAAGTTATGCTGGTTCCGCGATCAGTTTTATCACTAGGCTCTATGGTGAAACTACCGTCACCCGTTGATTCCCAACAAACAGCTTCAGTTGTGCCCGCAGCTAGAGTTTCAACTTTAACTTTATCGGCAACCATAAAGGCTGAGTAAAATCCCACACCAAACTGACCGATGAGAGAGGCATCATTTTTTTCAGATTGGGAAAGTTGTTTGATAAAATCTGCTGTTCCCGATTTGGCAATGGTGCCTAAATTATCGATGACTTCGGATTCAGTCATACCAATACCATTGTCAGAAATGGTGAGGGTATTGGCCTCTTTGTCCATAGCAAGACGGATTTTAAGATCTGAATCGCCATTGTATAAATTGTCATTAGAAATCGCTTTAAAGCGTAATTTATCGCACGCATCTGCACTGTTAGAGATGAGTTCTCTTAGGAAAACCTCTTTATTTGAATAAAGAGAATGTACCATCAGATGTAAAAGCTGGGTGACTTCAGTTTGAAAATGATGAGTTTGTTTTTTATTTGCAGTGGTCATTGAAAAATAGCTCCGCACATTTGCTGTTGTTAATAAATGCTGTTTTACTTGATTGTGAGTAGATGATGGGGGCTAGTTCTTGAGGTTCAAGTTCTGGCGGAAAATTTTTTTTAAAAAAATGGAGTGCGGTGAATATGTTCTCACTCAGCACTCCATTTTATGCATCCTATTTTTACATATTGGGATAATTAGGGCCCCCAGAACCTTCTGGTGGGGTCCAAGTAATATTTTGTTTAGGATCTTTGATATCACAGGTTTTACAATGCACGCAGTTTTGCGCATTGATTTGAAATTTTGGGTTATTGCCATCCTCATCTCGGATCACTTCATAAACTCCTGCAGGACAATATCTTTGTGCAGGTTCATCCCAAGTTGGTAGATTGATTTCAATAGGGAGATTATTGTCGGTTAATTTCAAATGGCAAGGTTGATCTTCTTCATGATTGGTGTTGGAGATATATACCGATGATAGACGATCAAAACTGATTTCATTGTCTGGCTTAGGATAATCAATAGGCTGACTGTCCTTGGCCTCATTGAGACTAAGATGATCTGGTTTAGTAACGTGCAGTGTAAATGGCAGTTTTCCTCGGAAAATTAACTGATCCAAACCGGTAAATAACACACCCATAAAATTTCCCCATTTATGGAAGGCGGGGTAAGTGTTTCGTTGTTTATGAAGTTCGTCATACACCCAAGAGTTATTGAAAGCGGCTTGGTAGCTGTCGAGTGTTTTTTGTTCTCGATGATTGATTAACGCTTCATGAATCGCCTCGGCTGCAAGCATGCCAGACTTCATCGCAGTATGAGAGCCTTTGATTTTAGTGAGGTTTAAAGTGCCAGCCTCGCATCCGACTAACATGCCACCAGGGAAACTGAGCTTAGGTAGAGACTGTAATCCTCCCTCAATCAAAGCTCTGGCACCATAGGAAATTCTTTTCCCACCTTTGAGATAGGCACGGATGGCTGGATGGGTTTTAAAACGTTGAAACTCTTCAAAAGGGCTTAAATAAGGATTTGTGTAACTTAGACCGACCACATAACCAATCGCAATTTGGTTATTTTCGAGATGGTACATAAATGAACCACCATAGGTTTGGTTATTGAGAGGCCAGCCAGCAGTATGCAACACCAGACCTTGTTGATGTTGCTCTGCTGGAACGTCCCACAACTCTTTTATGCCAATGCCATAATGTTGGGGGTCTTTACCTTGGTCTAAATTAAATTTGCTTATAATTTCCTTGCCTAGGTTTCCACGGCAGCCCTCAGCAAATACGCTATATTTTGCATGTAATTCATAGCCTTCCTGATAGGTACTTTTCCTTTCTCCTGAGGCTGAAACCCCCATGTCCCCTGTGGCAACGCCTTTTACTGAACCCTCTTCATCATAGAGAATTTCGGTGGCGGCAAAGCCGGGGAAAAGATTCACCTCCATGGCTTCTGCTTGTTCCCCCATCCAGCGACAGAGATTTCCTAAGCTTATAATATAGTTACCATGATTTTTTTGTTGAGGAATAAATAAGGAAGACGGCCAGCTGAAAGATTTCTTTTTGCCCAAAAATAAAAACTTCTCTTGGGTCACGGGGGTATGTAAAGGAGCTCCCATTTCCTTCCAATCAGGAAACAGCTCATCTAGGGCCCTTGTTTCTAAAACAGCACCAGAAAGGATATGAGCGCCAATTTCAGAGCCTTTTTCCACCACACAAACGGATATTTCATGACCTGATTCAATACTGAGTTGGCGTAACTTAATGG
>PCTP01000236.1:15850-16203 GCA_002770795.1 Gammaproteobacteria bacterium CG22_combo_CG10-13_8_21_14_all_40_8
GCGCCGACGATAACGACGTCAAATTCCATAGATTCTCTAGACACAGAAGTTTCTCCTTTGGATGAGAAGTAGAAATTATTTTGAGGTAGTACGGGTACATTTTGCTTATTCTACCGTTTTTCTCAGATATTTACAGGCAAATAATCTCTGAGATCAGCATGATTCATATCAAATTTTTCAATTTGGGTTTGAGGTAGCACATATACAGTCCTTCAAATGAAATTAAAAGTCGACAAAAGCCTTTAAATTTGTCATATTATTGAACAATAGCTCATTGGTCAGACCAGTTCAAGTTTATATTTGCTTTTAATCATCTATAAATCGACTAAAATTTAAGTTTTGTGCTGACTGAA
>PCTP01000249.1:0-2928 GCA_002770795.1 Gammaproteobacteria bacterium CG22_combo_CG10-13_8_21_14_all_40_8
AAAAACCCCAATCACTGCGCCTGAATACTCAATAGGAATGACTAACTCTGATGCTGCATTTGCATCACAGGCAATATGGTCTGAAAACTGATGCACATCTGCAATACATTGTATTTTGTTCTCACGAAATGCAGCGCCGCATACTCCCTTATTCAAAGCAATTCGAGTACAGGCCACTGGACCTTGAAAAGATCCCAGAAGCAGTTGTTCTTGACGATACCAATAAAAACCTGCCCAACTAATATCTGCCAGGCTATTTTTAATCAAGGCACAGAATTGTGCGCTGTTAATTAAGAAGTCAGTTTCATCTTGAGCTAGACCCAACCATTGGCTATACAGAGTTCGTATAATATCTATATCTTTATGTGAATTCACTGTCATTGCTAATTTACCTAAATTGTATCTAAAAAAATATCATGTGAAAAACTAATTATAAATGCCCGAGGACACCTCAAGAAGTTCGCTTTAACCCTAAGTGAACTCTACCAATAATTCGTCATGTTAACCATCTATTCAATTAAATGTTACAGCACTTACCTTTTAAATTAAGCAGAATACATAAATATCTGTTTAATATCAGTCGATTACAGAGAGTTTAAACATTGGCACAATTTCTGCTATCTACTCAATATAGAGAGGAACTTAATGCAAAAATGGGTGCTTATTTATTTGGACATTTAAGCAAAAGAATAAGAACCCTATTTGTTAAGTCTGCGTCTTAGGGTAAACGGAGCAAATTGTGTGAGAACGCCACAATTTGCTATTAAAGAATGATGACATTTTTTTGGGGATTTTCATGTATAAGTTATCTGTTTCTTCTAAGTGGTTAATACTGGCTACCTTATCAGCAAGTCTATTGGTCGCAGGTTGTGGAAACAAAAACAACCAAGACAATACTAAGGCTGACACAGCAAATGCTAAAGAACTCAACATAACAGAAGATAAAAAAGAGGCTGCAATTCCTGTAGAAATTGCAACGGTTACTCGTGGTGAAATTCATAAAACCTATCAAACCATTACCACCCTTGAAGCTGAAAATGAAGTGAATATTGTTTCAAGAAGCAGTGGTATTTTGGAAAAGGTTATCGTAGAAGAAGGCGAGCATGTGTCCAAAGGTCAGATTTTGGCTCAATTAGATGTTGGGCAGTTAGCGCTAGAATTACAACAAACCAAAGCCTCTTTGGACAAACTTAAAAATGAATCAGAACGACAAGCGTT
Organism: Gammaproteobacteria bacterium CG22_combo_CG10-13_8_21_14_all_40_8; assembly: GCA_002770795.1. Taxonomy (GTDB): domain Bacteria; phylum Pseudomonadota; class Gammaproteobacteria; order Enterobacterales; genus 21-14-all-40-8. The sequence goes on from PCTP01000249.1 coordinate 1,219, forward strand.
TCTTTATAAAAAACATCTAGCCAGTGACGACAATCTCGATAGAAGTCGTTTTGATTATGCTGCGCAACAAGCTCAATACGATCTCGCAAAATTAAAATTTGAGTACGCGACCATTCGCTCTCCCATTGATGGAGTCATCACTAAACGTTCAGTAAAACAAGGGAACTTGATTCAATTAAACAGCCAATTATTTACAGTGATTGATCCAAACTCCATTAAGGCCATTTTATATTTACCTGAAAAAGAACTACAGCAAGTTCATCCTGGTCAAAAATTAAGCTTGTCTGTTGACTCTTTTGCGGATCGCATTATTCCTGGGGAAGTTGAGAGAATTCGTCCAACCATTGATACAGAAACAGGTACTTTCAAAGTTACCGCTAGAATAAACAACCTGTTGGGTAAATTAAAACCTGGAATGTTTGGAAGAGCCGAGTTGGTATTTGACATTCACTCCGATAGTTTATTAATTAGCGAACAGGCTATTATTACTCAAGACAATCGTTCTCATGTTTTTGTGGTTAAAGATAACAAGGCCATGCAAACACCTATAACCTTAGGTATCAGAAATAATGGCATGGTAGAAATTACCAAAGGGGTAAATGAGTCCGATAAGATCATCATCTCTGGCCAACAAATTCTCAAAAATGATGCTTCTATTGAAATTATCAACGGTTAGGGACAACGTAAACCATGAATATTATCGCGATCGCTATAAGACGACCTGTGACTGTTGCTATGTTTACGCTGGCGGCCCTAGTGTTTGGAATGGTCATCTTCGGCAGGTTAGGATTCAATTTACTCCCTGAGCTGGCTTACCCAACATTAACGGTCAGAACAGAGTTTGAAGGATCCTCACCTGCTGAAGTTGAAAACCTTATTAGCCGTCCCATGGAAGAAAGTTTAGGCACCATCAAAGGATTAAAACAAGTCAGATCTGTCTCCAAAGCGGGACGTTCTGATATTTATTTAGAGTTTTATTGGGGTACAAATATTGATCTAGCCAGTTTGGACGTTCGTGAAAAGATGGATCAAGTTCAACTCCCTCTTGAAGTGAAATCCCCAAGTCTATTGCGCTTCAACCCCAACAATGATCCGATTATTCGTCTGAGCCTGAGTAAAAAAATTGCAGAAAATGATGATCAAGAAAAAGAACTCGCTGGTCTAAGAAGATTTGCTGACTTACAACTCTCTCGAAAATTAGAAACCATTGAAGGAGTCGCTGCGTCTAAAGCTTCTGGTGGTTTAGAGGATGAAATTCAAATCCTAATTGATCAACAAAAGATTGCTCAATTAAACCTTTCCATTGAATCCATTTCACAAAAGCTAAAAGAACAAAACATTAATTTGGGTGGCGGTCAAATCAGAAATGGTCAACAACAACTTTTAGTCAGAACCTTTAATGAATTTACCAGTCTTGATGATTTTGGTAACACGATTATCATGGCTAAAAACCAAAGCATTACGCGACTCAAAGAGATTGCTGAAATCCGCTTTGCCCATAAAGATCAAAAAGCTATCACGCGAAGCAATGGCGAACAAGCCGTAGAGATTGCGATCTATAAAGAAGGTGATGCTAACACCGTTAATGTTGCCGAGGCTGTGCAAAAAAAGCTGAGTTCATTGACAAAAAATCTTCCCAAAGACATGAATTTAACCGTTTTATCTGACTCCTCTTTATTTATTAAACAAGCCATCAACGAGTTAGTTAAT
>PCTP01000249.1:2960-8710 GCA_002770795.1 Gammaproteobacteria bacterium CG22_combo_CG10-13_8_21_14_all_40_8
GATCATCTACTTTTTCCTTGGTGATTTGCGTGCTACTCTAATCATTTCAGCCACCATCCCATTGTCGGTCATTATTACTTTTAACCTGATGTATGCAAGTGATATTGACATTAATATTATGTCTCTAGGCGGTCTGGCTTTAGCGGTTGGCATGTTGGTAGATAACGCTATTGTGGTATTAGAAAATATTGCGTCTAAAAAAGAACAGGGATTAGATGTCGCAAAGGCTGCAGAACAAGGTACACAAGAAGTTTCTGGTGCTATCACCGCTTCAACACTCACCACCATAGCCGTATTTATTCCATTGGTATTTGTTGAAGGTATCGCAGGACAACTATTTCGCGATCAGGCATTAACTATTACCTACTCACTGATTGTGTCATTGATCATGGCATTGACCTTAATTCCTATGCTGGGTTCTCGCACAAAAAAAATTCAACATGAGACAATCCATAGATTAGCTCGCTCAAAAATCAGAGGTTCAATATTATTTGTCTTTGAGTTTATTTTCGTCATCATTCCTTGGTCAATCTTCAGCCTGATTAAATATTTGGGAATGGGGATAGGATTTATTGGAAAAATGCTATTTACGCCCCTAGGAACAGCCTTTAATTTATTTTATAGATCATTAGAAGTCTTCTATCAAAAACTACTTAAAATTTCACTGCATTATTCTTACTTAACAATATTGCTTGCTTTTGCTCTATTAGGACTTTCTTTGTGGTCTAGCCAAAATATAGAACAGGTTGTCTTACCAGAAATTGCCCAAGGCGAGTTGAAAGTAACCGTACAATACCCCCCAGGTTTAGCCATACAGACAACGGATAAAAAAATGACCGAGTTGTCTAAAGAATTACTTAAATTTTCAGGGGTTGAACAAGTTTTTGCCACGGCGGGTGTTGGTAATAAACTCACTGCGAACCCAGAACAAGAAGGAGAAAATCAGGCAGAGCTCACCTTGATGTTAAAAAAAGGAATGAATAAAGAGCAAGAAGCACAATTGCTCATAAATTTACGTTCATTCTTAGATACCCAGTCTCAAGCTGTGGCCGCAGATGCAGAAAGACCACAATTATTTAGTTTCTCAACGCCGGTAAGTATTGAGATTGCTGGTTATAATCTGGATTCCTTAAAGAAAACGGCCCAAGAAGTTCAAAATGCATTAAAAACTTCAGATCGTTTTGTTGATATCACTACCAATATGAAAAATGGTTACCCTGAAGCCCAAATACAATTTTATCAGGAAAAATTAGCAAACTTAAATATTTCAATGTCAGATGCTAGCCAAGCCGTTGTCAATGCGATAAGAGGTAATAAAGCGACCCGTTATCGTCTAAAAGAACAACAGATTGATGTCTTGGTGCGATTAAAAGAATCATCCAGAAATGATTCTGAAGATTTGAATTCCTTGCTCATCAACCCCACGTCACAACGCCCGATCCCTTTATCTTCAATTGCTAAAATTGACGCCACTCAAGGGCCCAGCGAAATTATGCGTATCGATCAACAACGTGTGGTTGTTGTCGAAAGCCAAGTGCAATACGGTGGTCTTAGTGAAGCCACAAAAGAAGCTAAAGAGCTCATCAAAAATATTCACCTACCCTACTCAACCGAAATGCGATTTGGTGGACAAAGTGAAGAAATGGAAAAAAGCTTTAACTCTTTATTTTTGGCCTTAGCTTTGGCGGTATTTCTGGTATACCTTGTCATGGCATCACAATTTGAAAGCCTTTTACATCCATTTATTATATTGCTCAGTATTCCCTTGGCATTAATCGGCGCTATCCTTGCTTTGTTAATCACCCATACAGAACTTAGTGTCGTGGTGTTCTTGGGATTAATCATGCTGGCAGGCATTGTGGTGAACAATGCCATTGTACTTATCGATAAAATTAACCAGTTAAGAGAAACTGGCATTGAAAAATATGCAGCAATTATTGCAGCCACGCAAAGCCGATTACGCCCCATTTTAATGACCACACTCACCACTATATTAGGCATGTTACCCCTCGCACTAGGATTGGGTGAAGGTGCTGAAATTCGAGCGCCTATGGCTATTACTGTCATCGGTGGACTAATGCTTTCAACCTTATTAACTTTAGTGGTGATACCTGCCATGTATCAGATCTTGGATAGAAAAAACTTCGTTATCAAACCAATCACCACTTCAAGCAAACAAGGAGATTGATATGTGGTTGACTAAACTTGCTTTAGCGCGCCCCGTTACAGTCTCTATGATATTTGTTTGTGCGGTGGTGCTTGGACTTGTTTCGAGTCGATTAATTCCTTTGGAATTTTTCCCTCAGGTTCAGTTTCCCGGCGTGTTTGTACAAGTCAATTACCCTGGCTCATCTCCTGATGAAGTTGAAAAAAATATCACCAAACCCATAGAAGAGGCGCTAGCCACTATGGGTGGAGTTGAGCGCATGCAATCTACCAGTACCGAAAGTCAATCCAGTATTTTTATGTTGTTTGATTGGGCTCTGAACGCAAAATTAAAAGGTGTAGATGCCCGAGAGAAAATTGATAATATTCGTTCTCAATTACCCAGTGATGTGCGCCGAGTTTTCATCTTTACGGGAAGTACCAACGATCAACCTGTTGTAGAAGCTCGCTTATCAGCCACTACTGATTTAGCAGATTCCTGGCAAGTGCTTAATCGTCAATTGAAGCAGCGTTTAGAAAGGATCCCTGGTGTTTCCAAGGTTGCTATTCATGGCGTTGCCCCCAAGACTTATCAAATACAATTAGATGCCACCAAACTTGCTGCCTACCATCTTGATAGTAGAGCACTGCTCAATCAATTACAGCAATCAAATAGTCTGATTGATGCAGGAGAAATAAAAAACCCTCATCAAAATATTCGAGTCACTCTCAATCAACAATTTAAATCAAAAGATGATATTGCCAACTTCATCATCAACAGCAAAGGACTTAAATTATCTGATGTCGCAGATATCAAATTTGAAAATGATGAAATTGATGTAGGCCGTCATCTTGATCAAAAATATGCAGTGGGTATCAGCATCACTCGCGAAGCAGGTTCCAACTTAGTTGAGACTTCTAGAAACATTGTGAAAGAACTTAAAAAGATAGAATCATTACCAGATTTTGAAGGTATTAATCTATTCATTATGGAAAATCAAGGAGATGGTGTTGTTCAATCACTGTCTGATATGGCATGGTCTGGATTTGTCGGTTTTATATTATCATCATTGGTCTTATTTTATTTTTTAAGAGATGTTCGGCTCACCTTAATTGTTTCGTTAGCAGTACCCTTTTCACTGATGATCACTTTAGCTGTGATGTATTTAACCAATATAACCTTAAATATTTTATCCATGATGGGTCTTATGCTCGCCATTGGCATGTTGGTAGACAACTCTGTGGTGATTAGTGAAAGTATCTTTGGATATCGAGAAAAAATGCCTGACAAACCCATCGAAGCAGCACTAAATGGTGTCCGTGATGTTGGCCTTCCTGTCATTGCCGGCACATTAACAACAGCCATTGTATTTTTACCCAATGTTATCGGTAAAAAAGTCAATTTGACAGTGTTTTTAGGCCATGTGGCCATGACCATTATTATCTCCTTATTGGCCTCTTTGTTTATTGCAACAACCATCATACCTTTACTGCTGAGTAAAATGAAATCCAAAGCAAAACCTATCGCTGAAGAAGAACCAGAGAAGAAACATGGACATTATAGCGCTCTATTGAGTTGGATGATGAACCACCCCAAATGGTCAACACTTATTACTTTAGGTTTTATTTTTTCTGTTGCCATCCCTGCCCCATTCGTAAAAATGGATCAAGGGGGCCAGAATGAACAATTACGTTTATTTATTAGCTATAATATTAATGGTGAATATCAACTTGATCGAGTAGAAAAATCCGTCACTCGCATAGAAAAATTTCTCTATGCCAATAAAGATGAATTAGATATTGATAACGTTTATTCCTATTTTACTAAAAACGATGCAGGGTCGACGCTGTTATTAAAAGATAAAACTTTAAGAAAGCATCGTGTTGAAGAAATCAAAAGTTTTGTCGAAAAAAACATGCCTAAATTAGCCATTGGTAAACCTGGCTTTGATAGAAACGGTAACAATCCACAAAATGAATTTTCCATTTTCTTAAAGGGGGATGACACGCAAACCTTAAATGAGCTCTCTCAACAAATTACTCCATTGCTAGAGTCTATTAAGGGTGTGGTTCAAGTGCTGCACACCAATGATAGTTTGCAACAAGAAGTACGTGTTGTTCTTAATCCTCAACGATTACAACAATTGGGACTTTCTCCAGCCAATGTTGCCCAAACCATCAGCATTGGCATGCGCAAACAACAACTTAGAACCTTCAGAGGTGAAAACGGAGAAATTGACATTACCCTATCATTCCAAGGTCAGGATACAGCCACTTTGAGCCATCTAGCCGCTCTACCCATCGAATTACCCAATAATAAAAGAACTCGTTTAGACAGTGTGGCAGAATTGCGCGTGGCAAAATCAACCCCTCAAATTACTCACATAGATCGCCAAACTGGTGTGAATTTAAAAATATCTTACGACGATCAAAAAACCAACTCAGAGGATCTCAAGAAAATAGTTTCAGCCATTATGGAAAATACCCAATTTCCACTGGCCTACTCTTGGTCTTTTGGACAAGGCGTTAGCCGAAGCGATGAACAAAACCATATCATGGTCACCAATATGCTGTTGGCAGTAATGATGATTTTTATCGTCATGGCCGCTTTATTCGAATCGCTTATTCTTCCTTTAGCCATAATCACATCAATTATCTATGCCATTGTTGGTGTCTTTTGGTACTTTTTCCTCACAGGCACCAACATGTCTATCATGGGTATGATTGGTATATTGGTGTTGATGGGCGTTGTGGTCAATAACGGCATTGTGCTTATTGATCGAATTAAATATTACCGTGAACAAGGATTCCACAAACAAGATGCCATTCTCCATGCTGCCAATGATAGAATTCGACCCATTTTAATGACGGTGCTCACCACAATTTTGGGTTTACTGCCATTAAGTTTGGGAGATGCAACGGTTGGTGGCGGCGGCCCTCCGTACTACCCGATGGCAAGAGCTGTAATTGGTGGCTTAGGCTATTCAACCATCGCCACATTAATTTGCTTGCCTATGATCTATTTGTTTTTAGATGGGTTGCGTATATTCTATGGTAATCTATGGAATAGTACCTTTAACCCCAAAACAAATTGGACAGTAAAGCGTGGGGTACTCCAAACCAAAAATTGAAAGTCACCGAGAATAAACATAGTTTTGTAATCACGACAGAAGATGCGCAGCATCTTCTGTCGTGATTAATTCTTTTAAATTCCCTTACTTTAAATCTGAAAAATCACTCATTTCTCTCTGTCCCTTTCTCTGATTTTTCTGCAATTCTCTACATTCTGAAGATACTGTATCGGTATATGTGCTTATTTTGTTAACTCGGACATCCATTGATTTTATAATACTTATAAGTTTATTAACTTCCAAACCTGAATTAAAGCAATCAGCTGCATAGACATAATGAATAGAACTATCAGTCCTTTGTTCTTTCAGCTTGTTTTTTAATTCTTGTGTTGAATAAACATTATTTTCCAACAAATATTTATCACTACCCAAATTATAAATGGTTTCATGTTTAACTACTCCAGCACAACCAGTAATAAAAAGTAATGAAAATAATAATGATTTATCCATTTTTTCTCTCCTTTTAAAATATTA
>PCTP01000249.1:8726-10951 GCA_002770795.1 Gammaproteobacteria bacterium CG22_combo_CG10-13_8_21_14_all_40_8
TTTCGAGTCGGACTAAAGCAACTAGTTGATAAACGCCCCCAGGTGTGAAAGGCCGGTATTCTAACCCACTGAACTACCGCTCCAAATTCACGATCCAAATTCATAAGGCATGTCGATCAAACTTAAGCTGAAATATTTTTAAGACAAAAAAAATCTAGTTTAGGTGATATTTATTTCATCTAAACTAGACTTTTTGGGGAAATTTGGCGGAGCGGACGGGACTCGAACCCGCGACCCCCGGCGTGACAGGCCGGTATTCTAACCAACTGAACTACCGCTCCAAATGCTGCATTTTATATCAAGGTTTGTCACTAACTTATCTCTCAACAGCGGGCGCAATAATACGCACAGGGCGGTTGTCTGTCAACTGCATTTTTAAAAGAATTTGCAGTTATCCCTAAAAAAATGAGATAGCATTCAACATTTGTTTATTTTTTATCCTTATCACCCTCTTCATTAAATGCATCCTCCCAACTGTGCTCATCCTCTTCATTTTCTTTAGTTGGCTCTGATTGGGTTAATTCACTGAATGCATCTTCCCAGCTGGGTTCATCCTCTTCATTTTCTACATTTTTTTCTTCAATTTGCTGAGTTGTAGCTTCGTCTTTAATATTCTCTAAGTTTTTATCTGTATCTTTTTGTGAATTTTCTTCTACACTTTCTTGTGCACTTTCTTCATCTGAATTTTCATCTTTATTAATATTCTCCCAGGTCAAATCATCTTCAGGCTCATCCACCAAATGATTTAAGTCAGACAATTGACCGGGATCGCTGCTTGGTTTTTCATATTCTTCAGTTTCTTTGAACATTTCATCCCAATCATCTTTGGGAGATTCAGGTTCAGCATCCATTTTATCTTCTGTGACACTCGATGATTTGCCTACGTCATTCACCGACCCCATTAACTCTGGAGGAAGATCTTCTGTAATCCCCTCTGGTTTAAAGTCTCCTTTGGTAAAACGTACCATAGCATCTAGAATTTCTTTAACTGATAACTTGCCCTTTCCTTCAGGAATTTCACCAAACATTGAAGCATATTCGCTGAACAAAGCGTTAAGAGCAGTGTTGGCTACATGCAATTCAGCCTGCTGATGTTTCACTTTAGTATTGAGACTTCTTATCTTTTCTTTATCCACATCCAAAGCATTATCTGGTAAATGCTCTTCATCAATGGGATCTGCGCTCACTTCAACAGTCTTTACAATAGGTGCCGCTGCATTGAACACTAAACTATGATAGAGCTCACAATAAGCATTAAATTTGGGTATTAGGGTCAGTAAAAGTTCCGAATCATCTTGAATGACACCATCCACAATCTGTTTGAAAAACTGCTTACGACTTCGACTAAACCCACCGAGTTTACTCATAACCTCCTCTTCATTTAAAGTGCTATTTTTTAAAAACACCTCTAACTTTTGATTAAAACTGTCTTCACTACTTTTAATTATTTCGACAAATTTTTGAAGATTCTTGTGGTGTTTTTGGCGAGTTTTTAATGCCGCAAATAACAAAATGGCACTTAATACAGCAAATGGGGCTACAAATTGTAAAATAACAATAAACGAAAGATTAGTATCCATAATAATAACCTCCCTTATTCATCATTCAACTCACTGGCAATCTTTTCAGCAGCCTGTTGTTTCTTTTTCTTCATCAAGATCCAAGCATAATAACCACCGCCAAACAGGATCACATTAAACAAAATACCCAATACTATCCACCAGATTAACGCCATGCCTTTTTTGGGCTTTTCTACTGGTTTGTTTTCCTCTGTAGGTGTTTCAGTTGCAGCATCTGGCTGTTTTTTCTCCTCTGCTTTGGCTTCAGTTTTGGCTTCTTCTGGTGGTGCTACAACTTCTTCCATAAAGGTAGGTGATAAAATGGAGATCACTTGATTTTCTAATTTAATATCTCTGCCATTGAGTGTTTTTGCATCTATATTAATTCGACCAAGTAACTTTCCTCCCTGTTTATTTGGGGTTAATTGAGCAGTCCAAATTTTTTGTTTATTTTCCTCAAAAGTCAGAGACATTTCTTCGCCCGTAGGTAGGGTTACTATTCCTGTCACTTTCATTGAGTCAGGATTAATGATGCTGGGGACCGCAGAGACCTTAAATAGGTTGGTATCAAGTAAACTTTTAGCTGCCTCACCTTCTAAATTAAAGAATTTTGAGTAAATACGAATGTTTTTTCTAATGATACGTTCAAAGGTTGGACTAACAACT
>PCTP01000249.1:10979-12487 GCA_002770795.1 Gammaproteobacteria bacterium CG22_combo_CG10-13_8_21_14_all_40_8
CCTTAGCAGCAACAAATTTGGCACTATAAATTCCATCGCCCGCTTTTTCATCGCCATCCTTACCTTGATCTTCTAAAAACAACTCTTCATTAATATCTGGATTCGATGAAATCGTCCCTAAGAAAGTCACCAGCTTTAAAAAGGTAGGGCGAGAAATAGGAATATCCTTTTCAGTAAGGCTCACTTTAAAAATTAACTCATCTCCTCCCAGTATGGCTGCAGGTAGCTCATCATTATTGATCTTGAGTTTCAGATCACTGACCACCAAGACTCTGTTGCTGGGATCTACGGGACCAACAATTGACCATTCCCCCGATTTTGGGTTTTTAAAGGTAACCAGATCAAAATTTTCATCTTGAAACCAGGTGAGATTAGAACTAATAGATTCTGCTTCATAGATCTTTCCATCAGGATCGATGAGTTGAATTGCCTCAGACCCTTTTTTAAAAATAAGCGCTGTATATTCTTTTACACTGGGATCGATTTTAAATCGATTATCGCTGATAGGCAGAGAAGGAACAGGTACAGATTGCTCAAAGATTTTTAAAAAAACTTTCTCCAGATCATCGGCGTTTTTGACTGACTCAAACCAGGCATTGGTTGAGTTAGAGATCTGTGCTAGCAACTCTTTATCGGCACCATCTGAGAGTGCAATAGTATAAACTTTTGCATTTAATGACTGTAATCTGGGGATGAGTTGGTTTTGAATCCTTTCTCTTTCCACTTTATTGACTTCTGCATCCTTAGAGATATCAACCATACCATCGGTTAACAACACCGCCATACGCTTTAGCTTTTTATTCCCTTTCCCTGCAGATTCCCAACTTTTTATAGCGGACTCAAGTGCTGCCCCCATATTGGTGAACTTATCATTATCATGAATACGAGATGCAGCTTCTCTGGCATTTTTCTTCCATTTTTGATTCGCTTTGGTAGCAGGTATTAAGGAAGAGACCTCTTCGCCAAATAATGAAATACCAGCGAAAGCATCCTCTGGAAGCATACCAGTCATCAGTTTAACAGCGGGTCTTCGCAGGTGCTTAGGGTCATTTTTTTTCATACTACCCGACACATCCACTAAAATGCGCAAGTCCACCGGATCAGATGCCCTAGAAACATTGGAGTCTATCAGGAAGACTATCAGGAAGATGAATAATGATTTTAGGGGCATAGCCCATTCTCTTTTTAGCAAGATGGTTATTAACTCTATCGGCAGAAGTTAAAATTAGTCTAGTCTACAAAAGAATTTTTTACAAAAGCATGAAGGGTGATGTACATTCGGATTCCACTTTTTGGAAGAGATCTACACCTCTCCCAAACCAACCGCGCCTTCTTACCGGGCTTCGCCCGCTTCGCACTGCGAAGTTTCGGCTGCGGTACTATCCGGCTTAAAGGCTGGGGTCTAAAACCTGTCCTTGCTGGAAGATGCTGCGCATCTTCTGTCCTGATCATCAAAGATACAAAAAAAAATTAGAAATTTTTCCAATAAACAATATGATCTTCTAAGT
>PCTP01000267.1:0-1942 GCA_002770795.1 Gammaproteobacteria bacterium CG22_combo_CG10-13_8_21_14_all_40_8
CAATATCCAAAAATATGGCACAGCAAAATGCACCTACGGGTAAGATGTGGCAGAGTCTGGTGTTGATTTCTTTTAACACTTCCTCCATGGCAAAGCCTTTTAAGGTCATTCCGTAAAATATTTCTGATACAGGCATCGCACCAACAGCTGCCGGTAATCCATGTCCAGTAAAGTCGCCCAAAAAAACGTGGATTCCTCCAACAGGTTTTTCGGCTGCGAGTAAAATATCGCCATTAAATATGGATAATGGCGAGAGATTATAGCGTATGTTACTATTATCTAAACAACCTCTATGGGCAATATTGTCAAATATGGCTTTAGCTTGTTTTTGTTCTATGACCATTTCATTGGTGTATGCTTGAATTTGATCTCGTTGCAATTGTACAGTTTGATATAAATCTTGCATTCGACTAAACGCTTCAATTTTGGCTCTAAGGATAATTTGGTTGTAGGGTTTAGTAAGGAAGTCGTCCCCACCAACTTCTAAGCATCTCGCCAGTGAGGGGGCATCAGAAAGGGAAGTCAGAAAGATAATAGGTATAAATGAATCGCCTGATAATACTTTTATTTCCTGTGCCGCTTCAAAGCCATCTTTACCAGGCATAATGGCATCTAAGAGTACAATATCAGGTCGATGTTCCTTAAAGATTTCAACGGCCTCAAACCCATCCTTGGCAATATAGACAGGATATCCTTGCTTTTTTAATAGGGTTTGCAGAATCAGTCTATCAGTCTTACTATCATCTGCAATGAGGATTCTTACAGTGTCCAAAATTTATCCATGGTTCATCATTGAATGAATGGTACTGTTTTATTCTATTCTGAATAGCTGTTCGAAGTTAGAAATGGCTAATATCTTTTTGACATCTTGATTACAATTAATGATCTTGATGTCGGCAGAATCTCCTCCAGAAAAATCCCTTAATAACAACAACATACCTAATGCAGAACTATCAAGGTAGCTGGTTTCTCCTAGGTCAACAATATATTGTGAAGGTGATGGAGACAATCCTTCGTAAGCCATACGAAATTCTTGGTGCACACTAAAATCGAAACGACCAGTGACAGTAATAGTTAAGTTTGATCCATCAAGTTTTGAGTTAACTGGCATAATTGGTATCCTCTTTAATTGGCTGATTTATTTTAAGACTCGTCATATTTTAAACTAAATAAGATTAACCTCTATCATCAATGATAGCTTGATATTAATATTTTAGCTTACTTTTTTTTAACATTTCTCAAACAATTATTAATCTGGCTTAAGGACATCACTTCGCACTGAGCATTCATCAGAACGGCTTGTCTTGGCATACCCCAAACAATAGAGGACGCCTCATCCTGTGCGACGGTATAGGAACCTGCATTTTTCAAATTAAGCAAACCTTGAGCCCCATCAGCGCCCATACCCGTTAATAAGAATGCCAGGACTCCTGCGCCATAAATTGGTATCAGAGAGTCAAACATAACATCCACTGATGGTCTATGTTTGTTGATCTTCTCTCCATCACTTGGGAGCGCAAATACCTGCATACCTCTCTCAAAGGTGAGATGTGTCCCGCCTTGAGCCAAATAGATTTTCCCGTCAACTAACTCGGTTTTATGGGTAATTTCTGTCACTTTTCGACTAATTTTACGGGCTGATCGTTGAGCATAGGTGGAACTAAATATGGGTGGAATATGTTGAGATATGACGACTGGTGGCCCTTGGTGTGAATAACCTTCTAATGCTTCTTTAATTGTCTCTGTTCCCCCCGTTGATGCACCAATGGCAACGACTTTAGCCTTTCTAGAAGGTTCATTAGCTTTTATGGTTTTTGAGATTGGGCGCGTTTTTATATTTGCAGAGGCAGCAATTTTAATCTTATCAATTAAATCTTCCGTTATTTTTTCGATATCTTGTACAGATTGCCCAGGTTTTTGCACAAAATCCACAGCACCTATT
>PCTP01000267.1:1968-2241 GCA_002770795.1 Gammaproteobacteria bacterium CG22_combo_CG10-13_8_21_14_all_40_8
TCCATGGGCTGTTAAGCTAGAGACCATTACAACAGGCATGGGTCTGAGAGACATAATCTTTTTTAAGAACTCGATGCCATTCATCTTTGGCATTTCAACATCTAGAGTGATAACATCTCGCTCTCATCTTGGAACACCCATTTCTTTTTTTAGTTAAACGCTAACTTATGGGTGTCCCAAGCATGCTTCCCGCAGCCGAAGCTTCGCCATGCGAAGCGGGCGAAGCCAGGTAAGAAGGCGCTTTGGTTTGGGAGAGGTGCAGACCTCTTCCAA
>PCTP01000267.1:2259-4585 GCA_002770795.1 Gammaproteobacteria bacterium CG22_combo_CG10-13_8_21_14_all_40_8
AACCGAGTGGAGTGCGAATGCATGACATCCTTATTGCTTTTTGGCTTTGAATGATTAAACTATTTCCCTAAATGGTACTGAGTTAATTGGGGTTTATATATAACTGTTGCTTAACTAGGTGAAGTTTATCTCTGGTTTCAGCGGCTTTTTCAAACTCTAATGCTTGTGCATAAGCGTACATTTGTGTTTCTAACTGCTGAATTTTTTTAGTGAGATCTTTTTGACTGAGCACTTGATATTGAGAAGCTTTCTCAGCCAGTTTTTGTCGGCGAGCCTTATTATCTTTAAAGTCATAACCTGATTCCATGACATCAAAGATTTTCTTTTTGATAGTTGTGGGATTAATATGATGCTTCTCGTTAAATTGGGCTTGAATAGCACGACGTCGATCAGTTTCATCAATGGCCATCTGCATAGATCGGGTCATTTTATCAGCATAGAGTATAGCTCGACCATTCACGTTTCTGGCACAACGGCCAATAGTTTGAATTAAAGAGCTGACAGAACGTAAAAAGCCCTCTTTATCTGCATCTAAAATGGCGACTAACGCCACTTCTGGCATATCCAAACCTTCTCTTAATAAATTAATTCCCACTAATACATCGAAAACACCTAATCGGAGATCTCTTAAAATCTCCATTCGTTCAACAGTATCCACATCGGAGTGTAAATAACGAACCTTGATATTTTGCTCCGTTAAATATTCTGTTAGGTCTTCTGACATACGTTTAGTGAGCGTGGTAACCAATACCCTTTCATTATTGGCAATGATTTTATGGATCTCAGACAATAAGTCATCAACCTGACTCGATACAGGACGGATTTCTACATGAGGATCTAATAAACCAGTGGGTCTGACCACCTGTTCTACAATCTGATCTTGAGTCTCTAATTCATATTTCCCGGGTGTCGCTGATACCGCAATGCATTGAGGCATCAATCTTTTAAATTCCTCAAATTGCAAAGGACGATTGTCCAAAGCAGATGGTAGGCGGAAGCCATAATTAACAAGATTTTCTTTTCTTGAACGATCGCCTTTGTACATGCCGCCAATTTGGGGAAATGTCACATGACTTTCATCTAAAATTAACAAACAATCCTTGGGTAGATAATCAAAAAGACAGGGTGGCGCTTCTCCTGCTAACCGCCCAGATAAGTATCTAGAATAATTTTCAATACCAGAACAATAACCAATTTCTTGCATCATCTCCAAATCAAAACGGGTTCTTTGCTCTAATCTTTGCGCTTCAACTAGCTTATTTTGTGAAAGAAGTACATCTAAGTGCTCTCGCAGTTCTATTTTAATGGCATCAATGGCTGATAAGATCCTATCTCTGCTGGTCACATAATGACTCTTAGGGTAAATAGTCGCTCTAGGTGATTGACCACTTATCTGCCCGGTCAACGGATCAAAAAAACTTATTTGATCAACCTCATCATCAAATAATTCAATTCTTATCGCATCTCTTTCAGAATCTGCAGGGTACACATCAATAACATCTCCTCTGACACGATAAGTAGAACGCTGAAACGCCATATCATTCCTGGTGTATTGTAGATCAGCCAAACGCCTTAAAATGTAGCGCTGATCTACCTTATCCCCCCTCTTAATATGCAAAACCATGGCATGATAGGTATCTGGATCGCCCAAACCATAGATGGCCGAAACCGATGCAACCAATATGGTATCTCTTCTTTCAAGCAAACTTTTAGTGGCTGAAAGCCTCATTTGTTCAATATGATCATTGATAGAGGCATCTTTCTCTATGAAAGTATCAGAGGCAGGTACATAAGCTTCAGGCTGATAATAATCATAGTAAGAGACAAAATACTCTACGGCATTATTTGGGAAAAACTCTTTCATTTCACCATAAAGCTGTGCTGCAAGTGTTTTGTTGGGAGCCATGATGATGGCAGGTCGTTGAGTTTGTGCGATAACCTGGGCAATGGTGTAAGTCTTACCTGAACCGGTCACACCTAGAAGCACTTGAGTTGCTAACCCATCATTTAAGCCCTGAATTAAATGCTCAATAGCCTCAGGCTGATCTCCTGCTGGTTGGTAATCTGAAATCAATTCAAATGATTTTTCCATGGTGATTTAAGTATCTTTCGGGTAGCATATATAAGATTGGATTGTAACATTTGTTTTGGCTATTTATACGAAACAAGACCTCATAGCCATTAATTTCTCAAAATTTTATCTTATTTTTAATTTTCTTAGCATTTATTTTCAGGGGACACCATTGTGAGTTTTGTACTTTCAGATAGAGTCAATGCAGTTAAACCATCACCTACTCTAGCAGTCGCTGCCAAAGCAGCAGAATTA
>PCTP01000174.1:0-4579 GCA_002770795.1 Gammaproteobacteria bacterium CG22_combo_CG10-13_8_21_14_all_40_8
TATGACAAATTGGCTTCTTTTTTTCTAACAAAAAATCCTAACTAATTGAAAATAAAGTGCTATTCAGTCGTAGCAGGGGATCCCCACCCATTTTATTTCACGGGTGATCTTTCCATCGGCGCACAACTGCTCAAAGTCAGCTTTTATTCGGCTCACTTCATTACGAACAGTTGTTTTATCAATTTGCGCCATTAATTGTTATCGATTACATTTTGCTTTGAGCCAATGATAACATGGTTTTTTCCGAGGCTCTGGATTGCGATCTACGAGGTTTTCTCCACGCACCCTAAGTTAAAACTCAAAATTTTATTGAAATGATCTGCTACGATCTGTTTGGGATCTCTATCGATCTATTTTTGACGGACTTGAGAAATTTGTTTTTTTGCTTAAAAAACCTGTCAAGTATTATTTTTATTTCCTCCTAAGTATTTCACGTTTTTAGGATGCTACCGGGTGAGTAGTTACCTTTTTTTAGCATTACTGACGTATGCCCTCAATAGAAAAGAATAAATTCACTTCTTTGGAGGCATCCCCCAAATTCGTCAAAATATTATAATCTGCAAGTGCTATGATTGTCGTTCCAGAAAAGCCCGCACGATATCCACCCCAAGGATCTTTACCTCTGCCAATGTAATCCACATCAATATTGACGGATTTAGTGACGCCATGTAGGCTTAAATCTCCCGTTAAAAGTGCTTTATCCGCCGAGATTTGCTTAAATGAACGGCTCACAAATTTAGCGGTAGGGAATTGTTTGCTATCCAAAAATGAAGACCCTCTCAGGTGTTTATTTCTTTCAGCATGATTGGTTTCAACGCTGGCTGTCTCAATGCTGACTTCCACCTTAGACTCATCTGGTTTATTTTCATCAAACTCAAAACTGCCTTCAAATTTTTTAAAATCACCTAACACCCAACTATAACCTAAATGTTTAATTTTAAACTGAATAAAAGCATGCATACCTTGGGTATCAATTTTATAGCTGGCTGCTTGAGCCCCTAAATTAAATCCCAGTCCAATCAATAACAAAGCAATTTTAAGTTTTTTATTCTTCATCTATTTTTTCTCCGTTTGAGTCATTAAATTAGGCCATAATATTCGTAAAAAGGTTCTATCTTTGTCTATCAAGTGATGTTTTAGGGCAGCCATTGCATGCAACAGCACCAACCCCATCATAAACAACGCCACATACCAATGAAGATCGCCGAGCAAATCTTTATTCTCTTCAAACAGCTTAAACGTTGCGGGTATCTGGAAAAGGTGGAAAACATCAATGCCTTGATCTTCAATAGTTGACATTAAATAACCACTCATCAAAATAATGAACAGTGAGATTAACAACAACCATTTGACGATCTTAGCTAGAATAATCTCCCAATTCCGATGATTAGGTAAGGGCATTGCTGAAGCAGAAAATAACATCCAGCTTAATCGAAACGCCATCAGTATCATTAATACTCCACCAATACTTTTATGGATTTCTGGGCCTTGATGATACCAAGTATCATAATAATCCAAACCCACCATCCAATATCCCAAAAAAAAGTTGGCTAGAATTGCCAAAGCCATGAGCCAATGATTGAAGATACTAACAAGCCCCCATTGATTTACGGTATTTCTCCAAGGGTATTTCATGCTTTTATTCCATTCATCACTTTTACCTGTTTCTTGACCTCGGTCATTACCACTAGCCGCTTTTATCTTCATAATTGTTCACAAGCAAACCTTTTACACCATCGAGACTATTATGAAGACTATCATTGAGCCATTTCGTATCAAATCTGTTGAAATTATAAAAATGACAACAGAACAACAACGCAAACAATATTTAAAAGATGCCCATTATAATTTATTTTCATTAAAGTCCGATGATGTTTTGATCGATCTACTCACGGACTCTGGTACATCAGCCATGAGCACACAGCAATGGGCGGCTATTCAACTGGGTGATGAAAGCTATGCAGGCTCACCCTCCTATTATCGGTTTGAAGAAGCCTTGAGAGAGCTCGCACCCTTTAAACATATTATTCCCACCCACCAAGGGCGAGCCGCAGAGAAAATCTTATTCACCCTTATTGGAGGTGCGGGGAAAATCATTCCTAATAATACCCATTTTGACACCACACGCGCCAACATAGAAGCCACTTTAACCAAAGCGGTCGATCTGGTCAAACTGGATGGGCTTAATCCTGAGGTCATTGCTCCATTCAAAGGAGATATTGATCTGGTTCGGCTCGAAGAATTATTAGAAACCAAAGCGGATGCTATCCCCATGGTGATGCTGACGATTACCAATAATTCAGGTGGCGGCCAGCCAGTCTCCATGGCGAATATTCGTGCCACTAAAGCTTTATGTGAAAAATATGGCAAGCCTTTGTTCTTAGATGCCTGTCGCTTTGCAGAAAATGCTTACTTTATCAAAATGCGTGAAGAAGGTTATGCCGATAAAACGCCTAAACAAATTGTGCAAGAAATATTCAGCTTAGTGGATGGTATGACTATGAGCGCCAAAAAAGATGCTCTTGTGAACATGGGTGGCTGGATTGCCATGAATGATGATGAACTTGCCATGAAAGCGCGTAACCTACTGATTCTCACCGAAGGATTTCCAACCTATGGTGGGCTTAGCGGCAGGGACTTGGATGCCATGGCCGTGGGACTCAGAGAAGTCGTTGCAGAAGATTATTTGCATTATCGAATTACCTCCACAGCCTATTTGGGGAATGCACTCAGTCAAATAGGCATACCTATCGTCAAACCTGTAGGTGGTCATGCGGTGTATATTGATGCAAAAGCGTTATTGCCTCATATCCCCGCCTTACAATATCCAGGTCAAGCATTGGCTATCGAAATGTATCGACTTGGAGGGATTAGAGCCTGTGAAATTGGCACGGTGATGTTTGGTAGACAGACCGATGGCACGGAACAACCCGCTTCAATGGATTTGGTGAGAATGGCCATTCCACGCCGTGTCTATACCCAAAGTCATATAGATTATTGCATTGAATGCTTGGAACAGGTTTATAACAATCGCCATCAGCTAAAAGGTTTAAAAATCACTCAAGAACCCCCAATGTTGCGTCATTTTACCGCTCAGTTTGAGCCACTTTAATCTGACACAGTTTTTAATGCACTAAGCCTTTAAGTTGTTTAAAGGCTTTTTTAATGGCCATAAATTGATTAGGATCGCCCCCTTTATCGGGATGATGGCGCCCTGCCAAAAGTTGATATTTTTTTTTCAATAAAGGCAACGTGATTTCCGTCTCTTGTTCTAACTCTAAAATCTTAAGTGCTTCAGACTTTTTATCTAAGGCTAGAAATTGTTGCCAAAAATTGCTCAACATGGCTTGGATCTCTTGCGGTGAAAGATTGATATTATCTCTATTCAGATAAAAATCGCGCACAGCATCGAAAGGACCGATCTCATTTTTTGCAGAGTTATTCGTAGACAACTTGATTTCTAAAGCAGAAATAGATAAAAACAGAGGTTCATTTGCCCTCTCCATCCATTTAATTTGCAAAGTATAAAGCTGGTGAAACAACCAGAAATGCTGGTGAAATAGGCTTGTCTCATCTTCCAAGTCTTTAAAAAAATGTGGTACATTGGTTTTTAAATATTTTAGAAGCTGATACTCTGAAACACCCTCGGGGTGAGATTGTAGAAAAGCTTTAATGGGTATCTCATGTTGCATTGAATGCCTTAGGTTAAAGAGTTAAACTATTTGTTGCTTGAGGAAGTCAGGTAATAATATCAACATAACAAATTTCATCTCACAAAGGAATGATCTTGAAAAAAATTCTATTTTTGATTATTGCAATTTGTATCACACTTTGGTTTAGCTGGCCTACACTAATCCCAAAGCCGCCTGTTGCTCCTGTAACTGTTTACCAACCACAATCACTAAAAATAGATGAAGTAACTGCATTAAAATCCAATATTCAAAGTGATTCAACTAGGGATAAATTACCAAAGTTGGAAAATATCCCAGATCCGAAAAAAGCCCATTACATTGTTGCATGTGAAGATAAACAGTATCCTCAAGATTTTGAAACCAAGTTACAAAAAAATTTCGATGAGGTACATCAATTATTGAAGGGTTCTCAGGTTGCTGATGAACAATATGCCTCCATCGTATTTTCTACTAATGACGACCCCCTAAAAACTCTAGAATCATTGAATACATTTTTAGCCAAAAGACCCAGCCACACCCATGGACAGTTTTTAGTCATGAATCTTTGCACTAACTTAAAATATCACTGTTCAAAACAACTGGTTAACAATGCGTTAAAATCCGATATTAGCAATGGAATGATGTGGTTGTACCTAGCAATATTTCATCTAAACAATAATGATCAAAAAAGTGCCATAGAAGCCCTATATCAAGCAACTGACAGCAATAAATTCAATGACCATTTTGGAGAAGAAGCTCAATTATTTTTTAACATTTTCCACAATAACTCAGAAATGCCTGAGGCGTTTAGTCTGCTAGCAGCTTTTGGTGTGAGTGCTTCAATGAGCTTTCCCAGTCTCACTCCTGTATTCGATCTTTGTGGTAAGTCGTTGTCGAACCCTGATCTG
>PCTP01000174.1:4614-49611 GCA_002770795.1 Gammaproteobacteria bacterium CG22_combo_CG10-13_8_21_14_all_40_8
ACAGGGAGCCAACTCTGTTCTTAGTCATAAGCTTGGTCTAGCGATTCAAAAAATAGGTTTACAGGCTCAAGGTCGTGATGATGAAGTTCGAAGTTCAGAGCATAATATCAAAAAATCTAAAGCCAACTATCAAAATAAAGCATCTATGCAAGCTCAAAATTTAATGATGCATGATGCCCAACTAGCATTATCATCTATGAACACATTAGCTGAAAATGGAGAAATAGCTGCATCCGAGCAACTCTTAAAAGATGCCATTGCATTCTCACAATCTCCTGATTATCATCCCTGTGACGTTACTAATGCCCCACCTAAACCTTAGAGCAGAGGTAATTTTCCTAGAAATTCCACCAGATCATCCATTTGATAATTTTGAACCCAATGACGACAATAATTTGCTAATTGCTGCTGCTCAGGACCCAGCGCCTCCATTTCTAGCAATAATTGATTGATCTCGGACAGCTGATATAGATTAGATGCATTGATCAATCTATCCCTCAGACTTTGAGTCATTGGGATTTTGGTATACTTTTCATTGTTATCTTTACATTTTTTTGTAGAATTTTTATTGACAATCCCTTGAGTATTTTGCCCAATTTTATTGGGTAATTGATGCACAAGCGTTTCATACAAAGCTTCTAATCTTATGGGTTTTGCTATAAAACTATCAAATCCATACGCCTTAAATTTATCCTTATTGGCATTAATAACCGATGCAGATACGGCTACACAAATCGGCTTATTTTCTGCATGATCATTTAAAATATGTTGCATGGTTTCATAGCCATCCATAACGGGCATTAAAATATCTAAAAAAACGATATCCACAGAAGTGGTGTTTAATAAGTTTAAAGCATTTTTTCCGTCGTAAGCTTCATACACCTCAATATGAAGTTCCTCTAATAATTTAGTTAAAAGTCTTCTGTTTTCTTCAATATCATCGACCACCAGAGCAACAATCTTTTCTTCTGATAATATTTCAATTTTAAAAGATGTTCTAGACTCTCTGGGTTGTACTATATTCTGTGCAGGTTCTAGATCTAATGTGAAGGAAAATTCTGAGCCTTGCCCGATCTGTGAAGTTAAATTGATTTTTGAACCCATCAAATCTAATAATCTGGTGCTAATCGCTAATCCTAAACCCGTACCACCCTTTTGATGTCCAGCTTCTGACTGCTGAAAAGCCTCAAGTATATTTTGTTGATCAGTCTCTGCAATACCAGGCCCTGAATCCTGAATAGAAAAATAATATTGATGATTATCCAAACATTTTAAGACCAAATGTATTTCACCAACATCAGTAAATTTAACCGCATTTCCCACTAAATTAAGTAAAATTTGTCTAATTTTTCTTTGGTCTGCATGAACGGGTATTGCAGAGTCGGCACTACTTTCAAGATACCAAGCAAGCCCTTTTTCTTGACAGTGAAAAGCGAACATTTCTGAAATACCCACGACCAATTCATAGAGATCAAAATCTTCCTTGTACAAAGTCATCACACCCGCTTCTATTTTTGAAAAATCTAAAATATCATTGATTAAATCCAGTAAATGATTTCCGCTTCTTTCGATGGTTACTAGCGTAGCATGTACATCTTGAGGCAGCCTGGCATCTCTTCTAAGGAGCTGTGAAAACCCCAATATTGCATTTAACGGTGTTCTAATTTCATGTGACATATTCGCTAAAAATGCACTTTTTGATTGATTAGCTTTTTCAGCATCATTTTTAGCTTGTTTGAGATCGATCTCGGTTTTTTTCCGCACTAAAATTTCATTGGTGAGCTCCGCTGTTCTCTCTTTGACTCTTTGTTCTAAATGCAAACTTGCCTCTTTTAGAGCTCTTTCGACTTGTTGTCGTTCTAGAATTTCTGATTTTAATTTAGTATTGGTCCTTTCTGTTTCTTTTGAGATAAAAAGGAGCTTTTCTGAATCTCTAGAAATAGTTTCTATAAATTGATTGGTAATATTCACCAACAATCCTAGCTCATCATTTTGATGCTCATAAGGCATATTGATACGCACATTTTTTATTTTTGACAAATTTATTTGTTGTAATGAATGAGTAATATCCAAAAGCGGTCGAGTTACGTTTCTATTAGAGATAACTAAAAACATAAAAGATAAAATAATGATTTCAATAATAGTCGACAAAAATATGCGCAGTGAACGTTGATACCAATTAAAAGCGATTTGATAGGTAGAAACAAAAACATCCAAAACTCCAATCTTATTCTCATTAATACCATCATTATGAATGAGACTAATATGGAACTCTTGGCTCACACCTAATCCAAAATCTGAAATCCAATCAAAGCGTCCAGATTGCGGTATTCGTTCTCTCTCTGCTAGCACAGAACCAAAACTCTCCGTAATCTGAGCCTTGTAAATGGGATTAAACTCAAATAATCCATTCACAACCTGTATGGCAGCTTCATTATCAAAACTATAAGCAGCTTGTACAGCATTACGTTTAGAGGTATTAATTACTTGAGAGACATTTTTTTCAAAATTTGCTTTTGTTTCTTTAAATTCTTGCCATATTTGTAATGATGAGAGTAAAAAGCCAATAAAAAATGCCGCGAGTACCACTTGAATGGATTGTTTGTAGGAAAGGCCTTCTCTTTTAAGCATAGGCTATAGATAGATCATTGTTTAATGACCCTAAGTTTAGCACTAAAATGCTTTGTGTTTTTATTAAGTGAGTTTTTAGCCAGGGCAACCGCACGAATGGTCACACCAGAAAAGTTAAAACTATCACCTTATGCTATAAAACTGATCACTCCCCCAGTTTGCCTTGTTTTTCTAAAAAACTCTGTGCTCTCTGTGTCCTTTGTGGTTCATTGATTGATCTCTAACCTCTTTCCAAACCATTGAACCACAGAGGACACAGAGACCGCCGAGAAAATATGGTTTCAGTGATTGTTATGGCTATTTGATCATATCTCCCTGAATATGAATCGTTTTTCGTGATCTAGCCCTGAATTTTTAGCAAAATTATAAAAATCGACTATATTTAGACTAATCAGATCCCTAATCATAGTTTTGATGATCTTTAAAGCAAGAAGTACTATGACATCAGCTCTCAATAAACTTTTGTTCCTCTTAGTAATTGCTATGCAGCCTGTATACAACCTTGTGTTAGCCTCTAATACCATGACTGATTCGACTATAGCACCCATCAAAACCATTAAGTTGGCCAGTTTGGAGTGGTATCCCTACCAAGGCTCAAACTTACCTAATCAAGGCGTCGCAACCGATATTGTAATGACCGTTCTAAAAAGTAAGGGATATGAAGTAGAGATTGATTATCTACCTTGGTCTAGACAAATGAGAGAATTAGAAAATCATCGATTCGATGGGATACTAGGAGCCTACTTTACCAAAGAGCGAACACAGAAGTTCATTTATAGTGATTGTTACTTAACAAGTAGTGAATACTTTTATAAACGCAGCGATAGTAAGATTTCTTGGAAAAAACTCAGTGATTTAAAGGGGTATAAAATTGGTTTAGTTCGAGATTATGCCAATAGCCCCCAGCTAGATAACGCTGATTTTCTGCACAAGGAATATGTAAACTCTGATATTGCAAATATCAAAAAATTATTAAATGGTTCTTTGGATTTGATTGTCATTAACAAAAAGACTGCTGAATATCTTCTCATCACCAGCATGGCTCCCTTCTTTAATGATATAGAAGCGATTAAGCCACCCTTAATAACTCATAAATTGTGTATATTATTTAATCGAGATGATCCGAAAAGCAAACAATACATTGCCGATTTCAATCAGGGCTTAGCTAAGATCCGCAAAGATGGAACCTACAAAAAGATTCTGCAACGTCATGGATTCACGCCCTAGCTTTATGCATCTTTTTGTTCATTGTTCATTAAGGCAACCACTCTATTTCTCCCCTGCTTTTTGGCCTTATACAAAGCAGAATCGGCCCCTTCAATTAACAACCTTCTTGACACAGCTGCATTGGGTTGCATGGTACAAATACCTAAGCTCAATGTCACTATCGGCATCACATTTGATTTAACATGGGGTATTTTTAATTGGCGAATATTATTCAATATAAATTCAGCACAGGCTTTGGCTTTGTCAGCATCATACTGAGGTAGCACAATCACAAACTCTTCCCCTCCATATCTTGCCACCAAGCAATTGTCATTTTTGCAAGTCGTAGCGATACATTCAGCAACCATTTTTAAGCAATCATCACCCTGCTGATGACCATATTCATCATTATATTGTTTAAAAAAATCAATATCCGCCATAATCAAAGAAATTTGTCCATTCTGTGCAATAATATTTTTCCAACTGTTTTCAAAAAACTCTTCAAAGCGACGTCGATTGCTGATATTGGTTAATTTATCCACATTAGAAATATCTATCAATTGTTGTATGACTTTTTTACTTTCAGTTAAATCCTGCAAATGGCAGACAAATAAAGGATAGTTTAAACTTAAAGGCTCTATGTTAAGTTTGGCGGTAAATTGTGAACGATGTTTGGAAGCTAGCACGACTTCATTTGAAAAACGTCTATCTAATGTGGCTGCTTGCTTGAGACTTAGAAACTCTTGTGCTGCACTCTTGTCCTCTCCTTGTAAAAACTCAAGAAAATGCTGCCCTACAAGCCCCTTTTCATCACACCCAAACAGAGCTAAAGCAGCTGGATTGGCTGATTCAATCAGATCGGGTGGCACTAAGGTGATAATAGCTTGGGCAATCTCATTAATAATCGCTCGATTTCTCACTTCATAATCTTGTAGCATTTCAACCAGCTGTTCTTGGTGCCGAGTTAAAGATTGTATTTTGAGATGAGTGGCAATACGGGCAAGTACTTCTTCTTGTTTGATGGGTTTGGAAATATAATCAACCGCCCCTGCTGCAAACCCTTCGACTATATCAGCGACTTCAGTTTTAGCGGTAACAAATATGACTGGAATATTCGCGGTACTTTCTGCTTGTTTAAGTAGCCTGCAGGTTTCTATGCCATTTGGGTGTGGCATCATCACATCCAGTAAAATCAGATCGGGTTGTAACTTTGGCGCAATTTTAAGCGCTATTTCACCATTGGGTGCTGCTGCTACTTTATATCCTTTTTGAGTCAGGATCTTATACAACAAATCAATATTGGCTGGCGTATCATCTACAATTAATATTTCAGATCCTTGAATATTTTGCGCTATCATTTTAAAAGGCATATGGCCTCATCAAGTTCGAAGTTGAAATTTAAGGCATAAAACTACGGACGATCTGTTTAACTTTAGTCGATATTTAATTATTTTTCCATTTTTGTAATTAATTCAAAATTTGCAGTAAAATTTTATTCAGATCTTCTACGGGTTTCTGGTGGCTCAGTTTGTCACAACTTAAATGCAATTTTTTTTGTTCACTCACCTCTAGTTGATTTATTTTTTCTTTTAAATCAATAGGATTAATATCTAAAATCTCTCTGAGTGCATGATTTCGGGTACTGATTTTCTGATACAAGGTAAGAAAACGTCCTATAACCACGTAAGGAAAGTTTTGATGTGATATTGGGCCAAAGCTTGCATCGTAACCCCCAATAGGTAATCCTTGTAATCTCATGTCGACTAGTTTATTTGCGCCTAACCAAGCGCTTGCCAACCCTACCATACCGCCGCCAACTGCCCCTAACATTAAACTTGTTCCCGCTAAAGCCAAATCAATTGCCGATCCAGCCGCGGCCCCTGTAATTGCCGCCGAGGTCATTAATTGGTTTTTGGTCAAGCCCCATAAATACCATTGTTCACAATCAAAGAGATCATGGGGTAAGCTCATATCTTCTATATGAATTTGAGTATGATAATGGCTATATAGGGTTAACATTTCCTGAATAGCTTTTTGCTCTCGATTGACCATCCATTTCAGATATTGATTTTTTAATAAGGGTTCGACTAAGTTAGCTTGAGCTTTAGATAAGACTTTTTGCGTGGTTTTATGATGGCATAAATCTTCTAACAAACGAGCTAAAATAATGGAACATTGCTGACTTTGTTCTAGTCGTTTTAGCTCTAAATCCTGAGTCACTAACTTTAATTTCTGAGCCCATTGAGGTTGAAGATGGGCAAAGACATTTAATAAGTCCATCTGTTTATGAAAATCTGCTTCCATAGGATTAAAAACTCTGACAGTACGAAAGTATTGTACCAATACGCGTTCCCATTCCTCGACATATTGACTATTCTCGATGGGATTGATTAAGGCCATACTGGGTGCGCCTGTCCATTGCAGGATCTCCATTTCAGCCTCATATTCAATACCAAAAGGTCTGGAACCATCCACCACATACAAAATAGCCGCTCCCGCTGTTAAGGGTTTTAAAAGCTCAATTTCATCCGGAAAAAGCTGTTGGCAGCTGGCATCATCAACAAACTTTTGCACAGCTTGTGATCGTTTATCTGCACTTTTGGCTTGATTTTTTAACCAAGCCAATACCTTACTGGGACGCTGAAAACCTGGGGTATCAAATAGTTCATAACTAGAATGGGTGGTTTTAATCTCAAAACATTGTGCCTGCTGAGTAGTACCACTTCTTTTCGAGATCTCTATGGAGTCATTATGGGATAATGTTGCCACAATAGAAGACTTTCCCTTATTGGGGTGTCCTACCACAGCAAACTTTGGGCTATTCATGAGGCAAATACTCCTTATTCACAAAAAGAGTCCAGTTTGGCAACTGTTCGAGTAATCTTTGCCATTCTTCTAAATCAGATTGCTTCAGGGATTGTAATTGCTCCCCTTGCCAATCCATAGGGCAAAGATAGCCACAACCTAGCTTCAAAAAATCTTCAAGTTCCCCTAAAGGAGGTTCCCATGCTCTTGTGAGTACTAGCTGCTTTTGGGTACAACTTATGGTGTTGTATTGTTGTGCTTCTGTCGCTGTGGGATCTGAGATCATTTCGTCGATAAAATACCGCGTCATCAGATCTTCATCACTTAAATTTTCCGCATCAGCTTGGGTAGAACGAAGATTTTGACTGATCAGTTTTCTCGGCACTTGCCCCCAATTGTTTAACACCAAAGGAGGAATTAGTTGATGCGTGATAATCGATTGATTGGGACTAGCTGGTTCCCTGATATCAGGTTTGATCTGCCGTTTTTGAAGCTTTATTTCGAAATCATTCTCATAGGTTAAATGTATCCAAACCCTCAACGAGACAAAAACGATGCTTCTTAAAAAAAGACTATAAAAAAGTTGTGTGGCCAAGATAAACTTCCACCATAATCCCAAATTAGACGCCACATTATGGGTTTCAAGTAGACGCGAATCTTGAGTCTGTGTTAATAATGTGAAATCGGGTTGCGCCTGTTGCCAAAAATACCAAGGTTTAGCAATCCATTGTAGAAAAGGAAAAATATCTGTGGCATCTAATAGGGTGCTGCGCCATATAAAATTGATATCGGTAACGAGCAACAAAAACACAAAGGTCAATAAACTGGCGATTGAAAATGCAAGGGCAGCGGCCTGACTTTGCATTAACAACCAAAACTTATCCAAATGATATTGCCTGAGTTTAACCCACTGTGGCGATGATTTTCGCTGCAATCCAGGAATGGCATAAAGCAAACCGGCAAGATTAAGTCCCTTTCCAAACAACGCACTGCCAAGGGAAACGATGATACTCAAAATAGGGATGAGCATGTAAACCACCAAAAGATGAAACAGATTCACTCGACCCTGAGCATCACCAGTTAAACTGCCCCAACTCAGTATAAAGCCCAAGGAGGCCCCGATAGAAACAATGAGCCAGCTTAATTTAAGAGGATGTAAATCAAAGGTATTATTCACAGATATGCACACTTAATCAGAATGTTAAAAGGACAAATAATTTCCACTACTATTTCCACTACTAGCATTTTTCCATGGGTTGATCCAATCAAAAGGTTAACCCCTGTCCTAAACTTAACGCTTTAGTTCGAGCATAATGACTAAAACGCCAATGCACCTATTGCTCTAAGCTATAGGGATCTAGACCCATGATACCTGGAAATACCGGATTTCAGAGCTTGGGTGGGACGTGGGAACAAGGCGTAGTTCGTAGAGAATGACTGGTTATTGACAAGAGCTACAAAGCTTTGGCTATGCTGCTCAAGCCCCTTACCTACGCTAATAATCTTTTCACTTTATGACCCATGAGCAGTTATGGTTATAGTTAGAATTAGATTGCAACTTTCAGGGTAAACGTTAGCCCCTAACGAATTAGCGCGTCAATACAAACGTTAGCCTCTAACACATACATCGTAAAATATTCTAAAAGGTATATTTAATAGAAGATAGTGTTATATCAGTGAACCAATTCTAAGACAATCAGAAATTAAGGAGAAATGTGATCTGAAAAATAAAACTTGGAGCGGGAAACGAGGCTCGAACTCGCGACCCCAACCTTGGCAAGGTTGTGCTCTACCACTGAGCTATTCCCGCTAAATTTCAAATTTACTATTAAATTCAATGAATTAGCTATACTGGATTAAATCCTTCATCAAATTGGATGCGTATTTTAATCAAAAATAAAATGCAAATCAAATGATTTAAAACATTCTCAAAAAATAATGTGTAAAAAGCTATCTAAATAGTACCTCTTGTAGCATTCTATCACAATGATAGTGCCACTCAGACAAAACAACCCCAAATGCTTGTTCAATTTTGTCAACACAAAGTTTCGAGTTTAAAGGGCGTGTTGCGGCGACTGGGTATGCACTTGAGGGAATGGGATGGATCTCTCGACATTGAATGGATACACCATTAGGGCCTTCTTTTGCTTTAGACAAAATATACTCTGCGTAATCAAACCATGTTGTAGCTCCTTTGGCTACAAGATGGTAAATACCAGAAAGATCTAGGGGATCTGTATCTTTAGCTTGCGCAATTTGCCTTAAGCAAAGTGCACTTACATCGGCAATTAATTCTGCGCTTGTTGGCGCCCCTTGTTGATCGGCTACAATATTCAACTGTTCTCTTTCTGCAAATAAACGTAACATGGATTTTGCAAAATTTGCACCTCTTGTGGCATACACCCAACTGGTTCTGAAAATAAGATGGTTACAACCTGAATCAATAATCGACCTTTCTCCAGCCAATTTGCTTTTGCCATAAATAGACAATGGATTCACTTCTTCGGTTTCCTTGTAGAAGCCTTCCTTATTACCATCAAAAACATAATCAGTGGAATAATGAAGCAACCAAGCGCCTAGATTAAAAATTTCCTGTGCCATCACAGCTAAAGCCTCTGCATTAATGGCATAGGCATTGGCTTGATCAGTTTCCGCTTTATCCACTGCGGTATAAGCAGCCGCATTGACTAACCAATCGGGTTTATGTTGACGGATAACATACCTTAAAGCGTCTGCATCAGATAAATTAAGTTGTGAGCGATCTAAGGAGATTAAAGTCCCCAATGGCGCAAGCGCACGTTGTAACTCCCAACCCACTTGACCATTTTTACCCAGTAGTAATATTTTCATGAGGCTCCTTCAGTATTAATTAAATATTGCTAATAAAGTATTAAACAATATGTCTTTGTCTTTTAATGCCATTTTGCTATGAAATGGGATGCCTAAACAGTTTCTATTGAGATCGTTGGTTACAGTCATTGCCGTCGCGCAAGAAATAGGAGAGATAGCGCTTTCAGAATAAATTGGCATTTTATGAACGGCTGGACAATACCATTTTCTCGTTTCAATTTTAGCTTCAATAAATTTTTCACAAACCAAATCCATGGACATAAATTGATCAAATTTAATCACATAGGTACTGGGAGCAAATTCAAAGCGATCATCAATAGCTTGTAGAGTGAGAGGTAATTGATACGAAAGAATAAAATGATTATAGTCTTTCCACATTTGGTGCTTTAAAGATTTGATCGCTTGCCAACGTCGCATTTGTGCTAAACCAACCGCTGCATGATATTCACTCATTTTAGCATTGTATCCATCCACCAAAACTTGAAAGTTTTTTAAGCCAAAATTACTCATAAGCCGACATTTTTCGATGAGATTTTCCTTGGCCGAAATAATGAGCCCCCCCTCTCCGATAGCAAAGTTTTTGGTGGCGTGAAAACTGAAGGTATAAATACATTCAGTTCCAATAGATTGGTGCCCAAAAGCCGCAGCAGCATCAACTACAACAGGTAACGCAAACTTTAAGGAAAAACTATCCCATAATTGACTATCTACAGGACTGCCTAAGGCTGCCACAGTTAACACAGCATCTATTTTATGCTTAGGTAACAAAGCTTCAACAATTGATGGCGTAAGCTGCCAAGTTGCTACATCCACATCAGCAAGCATAGGTTTTAATCCAGCTTCTATAATAGCAGAAACTGTAGCAGGAAAAGTAAAGGACGGAACTAAAATGGTGGATTGGGGTTTTAAATTTAGAGACTTGAGTGCCAAAACAATAGCAGAAGTGCCATTGGAACAGGTTGTAAGATTTTGTGATTCACAATCAAAGCTAGCAACGGATTGAATCAATTGGCAAAGTTGTTGTTCGAATTGTAGAACTAAGGGACCATAATTTGAATACCAAAGATTATGATCTATCTGCTTTAACCAAGGGTAAAGCTCATCTGCACTTGGCAAGTCAGGGATCAGCAACTTTAATGTCTGGTGCATTTATTTTCTCTCAATAATTTTTACAGGAATTATTGCCATTATTAGTGATAGGATTGCTCAATATCAAAACTTTCCTCGAATAAACAACCCAATAAACTGCAAAAGTCTTAACTGTCTTGAGATCCTTGTTGGTTGAACAACTAGTCGAAACAACCATTCTAAATGAATACGTTGCATCCATCGGGGCGCTCTTTTAACCTCATCAACAAAAACATCGTAACTCCCCCCGACACCTATATATAAGGTGTTCGGGTATTTTTCCCTACATTCAGCAATAAATTTTTCCTGTTTTGGCGATCCCATGGCAACACAAACAATTTGAGCCCGACTTTTAGTAATTTGTTCGATGATAAGTCCATTATCATCGAAATACCCTGAGTGGGCACCCACAATATTAACATGATATTGCTGTTGTAATTTTATTTGTGTTAGGGCGTTCACTCTCTCTGAAGCCCCTAATAGATACACAAAGGACTGATGCACACCTGCCTTCTGCATAAGGGACTCCCAAAGTTCACATCCTGGAATTCTTTTACCTGCCTTTCCTTTTCTACTCATTAACCACACAACGGGTATACCATCGGCAAAAGCCACTGTGGATGTAGAAATCAGTTGCTTGTATGCGGGATCCTGATAACAAGTGACCAGTTTTTCTGCATTGATTGCCACAGCAAATCCTGTTTTGATCTTGCCACTTGTGTTGTAAAAAGAATCAGCTGCAGAATTCACTTCTAAAAAAGGTTGAATAGCTAAATCCGCAAGAGTAATTTTAGAGAGTTGTTTAACTGTGGTGTTCATGATACCAATCTCTAAAAGTGATAAATTGATTCGTTGTTATAGTCTCTTGTAAAAACAACTTTAACTGTGACAAAGAGCACTCACTAAATGCTTTGGGATGCCCCATAATAACCATGTGTTTGTGTTTTTGCTTCCAAGTATCATAGGCTTTCATTAACAATTTCGACTTGTATCCATCAATAGAAATCACTGACATTGAGGGAATGCTGAGCAATTTAAGGATATTAGATAAGGGGGATTCAACCGCTTTTCCATCACCAAATGATCGATGAGTTTGCTTGTTTATTAGTTTAGCAACGACCATTCGCCAATAGAACAAAGGGGAAACTTTCATGCTTGCAATAGGTAATTCTATAAAGTGCCCCCGATTTTTCGCGACCAAAGGATCATCATCAAAATGCCAATAATCCATTATCGGGGCGTTGCGAAAATCAAATTTCTGGCCAGGTGATTGTAGATAGCCACCAGGAAAAACGGAACTATCCATTTTAATACCCTGTTCGTATAAAATGTTAGATAAAATATCAAAAGGTTGTATACACCATCCACCAGCACGATAAGCAATGGGATGAATATTAAATTCTTTCACTAGAATTGTCTTATACTTCTCAACAATTTTTGCAATAGTTTCAGTGTCAAACTGTTGAAGGCGATATCTTGTACTAGGTAATAATATTTCTCCATCACCTTCTTTGGCATCTTCCCAATGAGGATGTATGTGCAATTGAATATCATGCCCTGCAGCCAGAATTACTTGAAGTTGCAGAATAACCATTGATCTATCATCATGCAATGACGGCATATCTAAAGAATGAAAAAGATACCCTGCATCCACGAAAAAGGTGGCTTTAACACCAAAATCATCTAACAGTGCCAGTAGTTTATTGGTAGGCTCGATCAAACACTTTTGAGCAGTTCCAATATTTCGCCCCAAGAAGAGTTCGTAATCTAAGGTTAATAATATCTTCACAGTTTATATCGATTTAGCAAGTTCAATGGGAAAGTTAAGAAATAACCTATCCATCGTTTGAAAAGTGGAAGTTCATCGCACCATCCATCATGAGATTGAAACTGAATAGAAGCCTTTTTAGCCAAACGATTTCCGCCGATGATATGGCCTATGTCAAAAAATTGTTCTGTCTGAATTTTGGTTAAAATAGAGATACAATCCAGATCTGTAAAGTTAGCGATATTTTGAAATACAGATTTTGGATCATTTAACAAATCTTCATATTTTACTTTTAATACTTTATTTTTTAAGAGTGTTCTGGAAATTATTTCAGCAGTAAAATTCACTAGATTATAATAAATACAAGCACTCATTAATCCTCTTGATGTTTGCACATTCTTGGCAAAGGAATGAATAACCCCTCTAGGATCACGAACTAAATAGATATATTTTACATCTAAATTATCACATTTATTTAAGGCCAGGGCCCTGCCTATATATTTAGATGAGTCGATCACTCTTTCTTGATCGCAATGTTGAAGGATCTCAGAAAATAATTCTTCATGAAAATTTTGGTAGCATGATGGTAATTTATATGCAAAAAAATATTTAAAAATATTTATATGCTTTTCTAGAGTTCTCGCACGCTCTTGTGTCTCTTGCTCCAAAGATTTTAAACAAGAAATTTGTGACCAACATATGCAATCCGAAAGTAAACTACCGCAGCTACATTGGCTTACAGCTAAATTTCCATGGTTTAGTTGGGTTAACTCCCCTACTTGAATGGCACTTTTAGCAGCTCCCAAGAATACACTTAACGCCGTGCTGCCACTACGTCCTGCGCCCATGATATAAAGAATTTTAGATTTTTTCTGCATGACGATACTTAATGACTTTTGCAGGGTTTCCAACAACAACAGCCCAAGCGGGTACATTTTTTGTGACCACAGCTCCGGCTCCAATCACAGCATGATCTTCAACAATTATGCCAGGTAGAATAATCACATTCGCGCCTATCCAAACATCATTCATTATACGAGTCTCTTTTCTGCTCTTGCCTTGCTGTTGAATATACTGATGACAATCATCAAATTTATGATTTCTGGTATAGATTTTCACATCTGGTCCCATTATCACATAGTCCCCGATAGAAACATTGGCATGAATCAAACAATTTTGCCCCAATTCAGAATGGTTACCTATACGAATATTAGGAGAAATATCTGCATTATATTTCACTCGAATATTGTCTCCACAATTCACAACAAACTGTTTAACCAGAAGTCTACGAATACGGTGAAAGCCTAAAGAATAAGGTCGATAATCTTCTGGCGTAAACCTGAAAAAGGCGATGTATAAAAAATAAGCCAGCTTTCTATAAAGACTCATTGGTACCTGCCATTTCTGTATAAATAGCCATTAATTTATCACAAACCCTATCTAATGAATAATCAGTGTTAGATTGTATACATCTAACACTCATCTGTTGATAGTCTTCCTGAGATAGAAAATGGGCTTTTACTAGCTGTTCCACTAAAGACTCTGTATTGATTTTTTCTAATAAAAATCCGTTAGATCCATCCTGAACTTGCATTTTTGGCCCAACCAAAGGGGTAGTAATTACAGGTATTCCACAATACATGGCTTCCGTAATCACCAATCCAAATGCTTCCTTGCGAGTAGGCAATACTAAATATCGACTTTTCCTGACATAATTGGCAATAGTGGACTGTTCGGCGTCTTCGATAATGGTTACTTTATCTGGATGTGACATGGCCTGAATAGCGCACAACTCAGTCCCCGAACCGATAAAACAAAACGAAGGATATAACCCTGATTTTGTACCTAACAATTCTATAGCCTCTAGTAACATATCTAAACCTTTGGCCTTATAGAAGGAGCCTACAAAAACAAAATCATACAACTTTTCTTCATTTTTTGGGAAAAAGATACTTCTATCAATTCCAGCAGGTATAACAGAACTCACTTTTCTATGATAAACATTTTCAAATTCGTCAGCAATTCCAGTACCTACCGATAAAATCTGATCCACATAAACTAATCCCTTTTTCGTCAAATACCTGAATAATGTATTCTTGTAGGAAAAAGTGACATCGTTTCCGTGTAATGTCATTAATACATGACTACCCCGTAGACGACTTTTCAATAATAAAATTAATAGAATATTAGGAAATAAAAAATGAAAATGTACAACCTCAAACTTTATTTTTAGTTTTTGACGTAAATTGAGAAAATAGCTAATATATTTTATAAGACTTCCAATTTTTCCTGTGTTTTTTCTTTGCAAGAAACATTGATAAAACTCGATATCTGGCCAGTTTTTTTTGAAAAAATTTAGCTGATTAACAACAAATATACCCGCATATTTTTTATGTTCTGAAGGCGCATTATTGGATGCTATGAGTATTTTCATTGATTAAAACTCAATCTTCTTAAAATTGCATCTAATGGATTTTTTAATCTTGATAAGTTCAAAATTAATGCCAAAGGCATTTTCAAAAAATACCATAATATTTTAAACCAATATAAAACCACCCAACCACCTATAGGCTTCTCTTTATAACCAGCCTTGTTTAAGAAATCAGATAAGGTTTTTTGGATCCAATACACATCAGAGCAGGGTAATTCTGCCATCCATTTTTCTGAGTTATTAGCATTAATGTGAGTATAGTTGATATCACCTAGAGTACATTTCAAATAAGCGGACAATTCATTAAGAACCAGCTTAGGCTGTTGGGTCAACCTTTCATATTGAATAATGAAACAATGCTCTCCCTTACTTGTATTGGCAATTTCAAAAGATCTAGCCCAAAGTTTGGCCATAAGAATCGGGTTATAATTTAGCCAAAGCCTCAAAGCTTCCCAATAACGCTTTTTCCTAAGATAATTTTTATATTTCTTCTTTTGGCTTAAAATACAATCTCTTGGGTCCCTTAACAAAAATACAAACTTAAACCGATCAGATAAGGTTAAAAATTCATCGATATA
This sequence comes from Gammaproteobacteria bacterium CG22_combo_CG10-13_8_21_14_all_40_8, assembly GCA_002770795.1. GTDB lineage: Bacteria > Pseudomonadota > Gammaproteobacteria > Enterobacterales > 21-14-all-40-8. The sequence goes on from PCTP01000174.1 coordinate 20,012, forward strand.
ATAAATATTTCTAGGTGTACTGTCCAAGCAGTGGCTGTATTGACCTCTTATTAGCTGCAAAATTGATAAATAAAGCTGTGCGCCTTGGGTTATCTCACCATTATTTATGCTGTTTTTCAATTGAGCTAAAAGACTTTCTCTATAATCATTTTCTTGAAACAATCCTTCTCCATAGGCTAACTTCATCATTTGTTGTTGAGCCATTTTATTGAGTGTTTTTGGGTCTATCCTTGAGGTATCTTTGATATTCCAGATATTTTCCACAAATTGTAATTCTGGTGTATATTGAGCCAAATTTGCCTGATGTAATATTTTGTTTAAGAGCTTAGTACCGCTCCTGGCATAGCCTGTAATCATGATAATAGCTGTATTCACTTTGCAACGCCTCTCAGAGGATAATCGCGGCAAAGTGATTGATATAACTTAAGGCAATGATTTTCAACGAATTTAATTTGTTCGGGTGACAATTCATACTTCCATTTGCCTATATTCTTAACATCTATGGGTTTCTGCGTATTCCTATGATGGTGGTATTTTTCTACGTCCCCTAGATTTTCTTGATCCAACCAAAACTTTAACATAGACTCTTGAAAATCAACGCCTAAATAGTCGCAAACGCTTTGCATTGTTGATTTAGGTTGTCTAATCAAATCCTCATAATGAATCACTAAAAAGCATTCTTTCCCCAAATTCTTTTTATTTTTTTCTATGGTGCCATGCGCTTTTAGCCAAAACCACACAATATAATCCGCTTCATTCATCGACTTTTTTGAAGCAAGTCCTGATTTTATATAAGATGCAAAAACTGCTCTGGGATCTCGGATTAAATGGATATATTTAGCCTTTGGAAAAAGCGCTTGGATATGATCTATAAATTGCGAATTTTTTGGTGTCTTGTCTCCCCATATCATCGCATCCTGAGGGATAAATTGTTGCGATTTTTCTACGCGATGCAGGCCATAGTTCAGGTATATCATTTCGATGATGTTAGCCAAACTTTGCTGTTTTTCGGGAAGTGCTTGGCAACTTTGTAAGGTTTTCTCTAGAGAAATATTCCAAGTACTAAATTCAGGATGCTTTTCAAATCCGTTAATTACCATTGAAGTTAATTGGTTCCAAGGTAAATATGCCTTACGATAAAACTTTCTGATTATTTTTGGAAGAACATAAGATTCTGGAGGAATAACAATCTGAGGATCTTTTGTTAACATAGTCCGCAACAAGGTACTTCCCGAACGCCCACATCCCAAAATAAAAAAGGGAGTTAAACTCTCATTACTCGATAAAGAATACCTTTTATCAAAAAAGTGGACGTGAGACTGAATTCTTAGATACCATCGAATCCATTTGAAACCAGGAGACAATAAATAACCTAATTTCACGACAAACTATCCTTTTCAGATTGAGCACTATAACCATATTGTGCAAGACTTATTCCTAAAAGTTTCTCTAGCTTTGAGTTACTCAGGCAATACAATTCACGAAGATTGGACTTTTGTTCACTAGAAAGTAAGGAGAGATACCGATACTTGCGAGGAATGAAACGATCTATCCCCTCGTACAATTTCTTAAAAATCACATCGATATAAGGGATATGGATAAAGGAATGCCTGGCAATAGGATCATGTCGTGATAATCGATTGAAAACCTTTGCTAAAATTAAAGACAAATTACTTAAACTTTTATTGCTTGTTTTTTGTCCATCCAGCAATTTTAACCCATCTCTTATTGCTACTTCCAATTTTTGAGAACCTAAAAGTTTCCCCAATTCAGCATAAACTTCATTAGGCTTCTCACAAAATTTCTCATAAGGTAGTGCCAATACATTTTTTTTACTCATTTTACGCTGTAGATGCTCTATCGCATCATGATACATAAAGTGTTCTAATGAGAAAGCAGCAAATCGGTGTCTAACAGCAGACTTAGGCGGGTAAATATAATTTTGGATGGAATAACAGCCTCCTTTTTTAACATATTGACGGTAACATGATTCAATCATGGAGGTTTGCTCCCTGAAGAAGAGCAAAATGTATAGTTCCACACCCTCAATTGCCGCTATTCTTTCGATCACCTCATAAGTAATACTGCCACCATTTCCTCCAGTGTGGATATTGCCTAATAATTCCTCATCTGAAATAACATTCATTTTATTGGGGTCGATAACCTGGGCAAGCCACTCATTGAGAGCCTTTGCAGAGAAATTATAGGGTGTTTTCTCTAAAAAATGTGCTTGTGATTGCAATCTATCAATTAAATTAAAACAAGGTATGCTGAAAACTTGGCGTTGCCAAAATGTTGTGGCGGTTTTATGATATCCCATATGAATCAACAGCTTGGGCTTTTTTGGCACAATATTTTCTGTAGAGTTCAATGGGTTCATTTTAGTTAATTAAAGCCTTTAAGCCAGCAGTCATCATATTTGAAATATAAGTATTGAAATAAATTCAAACTTATCGCGGATAGAGATATTGAATCATATCCTAAATTGGTTAATTTCTCAGTATAAGCTTACACAAAAGCCATAATCAGGAAAAATATGCTAATATCCATGCAAATTAAACTCACATTATCAACCTCACTTGAACAAGCAATCTCACTCAGGTTTGAATAAATTGATTTCTGCCCTCAAGTCAGACAAACGCTTTCATGAAATATTTAGAGGCGGTGCCTATGTACTGATTGCCAAAGGCATTGTGAGCCTCTTAGGCCTTTTCACAAACTTATTTATGGCTCGTTATTATGGCGCTGAGATTATCGGTTACGTAGCCACAATTAACTCTATATTAGCCATATTGATTACGCTTTCCTTATTAGGTAACCAAACCGCTATATTAAGATTTATCCCAGAATTCCTCAATAAATACAATTTCAAAACTACTTATCTGTTGATTCGAAAACTTGCCTTGGTGATTTTACTTATGGCAACTCTTTTAACTGTTATCTTTGTATTGAATCTTTCACAAATCAGTGCGAACTTGTTTCACAAACCTGTTATCGAACAACCTTTATTCATCAGTCTGCTATTTTTGCTCGTATTTTCTCTGATGGCCTTCAGTCAACAAGTGCTTAGAGGATTAAAGCTCATTCACCAATATGTTTTGAATTTAATCACCATTCCTCTACTCAACTTGTTGTTATTAATTCTATCAACCTTTTTCTTTTATCATACTTTCAATGCGATATACACAAGGGTGATAGCGACTCTTTGTGTGGCGATTTTTAATTTTGCTCTGATACACCGCTACTTCCATCTGCAAGTTAGTTTGAACGCTAGCAGTATTCAATTCGATACTAAACCTCTACTTATCACGGCTCTACCTATGTTAGCAACGACTTCCCTAGCGACGATTATGGGTCAAGTTGATACTTTGATGATTGCTAAATACCTCCCTGCAACGCAAGTGGGCCTGTATCACGTGGCGTTAAAAATTGCACTTTTAACCACATTAATTATTCAATCCGTTAACACCCTATCAGCCCCCAATTATTCAGAATTATTCCATACAAAACAAACTCAAGAGCTCAGAAAAATTATTACAAAAACATCCATTCTGCTCTTTGTTCTAGTATCACCGATATTCTTAATCTTTTTCTTTTTTGGAGATGCTATTATTTCTTTAACATTCGGACCAATATTTAGTGCGAGTAATTCTAGTCTATTAGTGTTAGTGAGCGGATTCTATATCGCTACTTTATTTGGCTCTAACTCATTATTTCTTTCCATGACAGGCCATCAAAATACCTTATTAGTATTAATTCTGATCACATTTATCTTAAATGTGTTACTAAACACTCTACTCATACCAAAATTTGGAATTGTTGGTGCAGCCATAGCAACCTCCAGTTCCATTTTTATAAAAAACCTAATGGCAACCTTATTTATCTATCACCGCCATCGAATAAATACCTCTATATTTAGCCTTGAGATTTTACGGCATGAATAGAAAAAAACGCTTATTTTCAAATCGAATTCTATTAGAACTCATTTTGTGGTTTAGAGTTCTTTTAGTAAAGATTTTAATCAGGAGATCTCAACCCGATTTTATGATCATTGGTGCTCAAAAATGTGGCACTACCTCACTTTTTAACTACATCTGTCAATATTCAACGAACTTCAAACCTCCATTAGTCAAAGAAACACAATTTTTTACGCAAAATTATGCAAAAGGTTTAGACTATTACTACGCTCACTTTCCATTATTTAAGTCCCCCACACAGATCACTGGAGAAGCAAGTCCAACCTATTTATTCTTTAAAAAGGCTGCAAAAAGAACACATCTGCATTTTCCACAACTGAAATTAGTGGTTTTATTGAGAGATCCTGTTGATAGAGCCTATTCTCATTATCATTTTTCCATGCGTAATTTGCCAGAATCACAAAAAATAAGCTTTGAAGAAGCATTAGAGAGAGAGGACAAACTTAATTTTCAGACATATTCTGATTATTTGTCTACTGCAGAAAAAAAATCCTCGTATAAATCAAGAGGATTGTATGCTGATCAAATAGAATATTGGCTTGAGTTTTTCAATATGGAAAATATTTACTTTATTGAAGCCGATGAACTTAAAAAATCACCAGATAAAATACTCACCAATCTTTTTCTATTTTTAGGTTTAAAAAAAGAAAATTCAGCCGATTTCAACAACTTAAAAAAATACAATCGGAATAGTTACCCTAATATGGCAACAAAGACACAAGGCGCCTTAAGGAAATTTTTTCAAGCTCCCAATCAAAAGCTATTTGCATTATTGAATAAAACTTATCCTTGGAAATAAATTACCGCATAGGCATCTATACTTTGTGAAATTTTGCTATACTCCTGATCTTGTCTGTCAAAACTCTTTAATTAACTAGTATCCCTTATGTACAAGACTAATATATTCAAGAACATAGCCCTAAAGGTGCTATCTTTAAGCAGACAAAAAAAACAAATTATTGCCATGCTTTTTGATTTTATAGCATTGACTACCGCTTTTTTAATCTCATGGCGTCTCACTAATCATCGGCTAGCATTAGAAACCTCATTATTATTTGCTTTCTTACTGCTCACCAACTATTTGGCTACATTATTTCTTTTTCATCGTTTCTCTGTCTACAAAACCGTCGTTCGATATCTGGATCTCACCGTTCTAACAAGCATTTTTGCAAGTTTGTTTGTTGGTTCACTGATGTTTTATCTTATCTTGTATTATTTTAATATCGCACGGCCTTTAGCACTTTCTATTATATTTTTAGCCTCTAGTCTCCTTATCATTTCTGGTACTCGTTTGGTTGTTCGAGCCCTGTTAAGATATATTCACCCCAGTAACCTCAAACGAGTTCTAATATATGGCGCTGGATCCGCAGGAAGACAACTTTCTGCGGCTTTAAAGCGAGGAAATGAATATTCACCTATCGCCTTTATGGATGATGATCTCTCTCTACAAGGTACGAAAATAGAAGGCTTAACCGTTTATTCAGTAGCCGAAATAAAAAGTCAAATCACCTCTTTGAGGGTAGATGTTATTCTTTTAGCCATGCCCAGAAACTCATCTCAAAAACAACGTGTTTTGGTCACTGAACTGGAATCACTTCAAGTCGAAGTTAAATCATTACCTAGTTTTGCAGATTTAGTCAGCGGTAAAGCGAAAATTGATGAATTACGCGATGTACAAATTGAAGATCTACTCGGACGTGACGCAGTATTTGCCAACCCAGATCTTCTGACACAATGTATCATCCATAAAAATGTATTAGTCACAGGTGCAGGAGGTTCAATTGGCTCTGAACTCTGTAGACAGATTATTCAACTTTCACCAAAGACACTGATCCTCTTTGATGTCTCTGAATTTAATCTCTACCAAATTGAACAAGAATTACTTCAACAACAATCAGACACTAAAATATTTGCTGTATTGGGTAGCATACAAAATAAATCACGACTTCTATCCACTCTAACCAGCTTCAAAGTTGAAACAGTTTATCATGCGGCAGCCTATAAACATGTTCCCATGGTTGAACAGAATACTATAGAAGGAGTCAGAAACAATATATTCGGTTCGCTCAATACAGCACAGGCAGCCATTGAAGCGGGCGTTGAGGTTTTTGTTCTGATATCGACAGACAAAGCTGTTAGGCCTACCAATACTATGGGTGCAACGAAAAGAGTTGCTGAGTTAATTTTACAGGGACTCAATAGCCAAAATCATTCAACCAAGTTTTGCATGGTTCGATTTGGAAATGTCCTAGGTTCTTCTGGTTCTGTAGTTCCTCTATTCCATAGACAAATTAGAGAAGGTGGCCCCATTACTGTCACAGATCCCAAAATTATTCGCTATTTTATGACAATCCCAGAAGCTGCCCTATTAGTTATTCAGGCAGGTTCAATGGCCAATGGCGGGGATGTTTTTGTTCTCGATATGGGAGAGCCTGTTTTAATACATGACTTAGCTAAAAGAATGATCGAATTATCAGGCCTAGAAGAAAAAACAGAAGAAAACCCTGATGGCGATATTGAAATAATATTCACTGGTCTTAGACCAGGAGAAAAACTCTATGAAGAGTTATTAATCGGGGAGAATAACGTGACCAGCACTCAACATCCTAGAATTATGAGTGCTCAAGAAAGCTTTATGAAATGGGAAGAACTACATCAACTTTTAGGGCAGTTAGACATTGCTTGCTCTGACAGAAATGCATCAAAAATTAGGCAGTTACTTATTAATGCCCCAATTGACTTTAGGCCTATTTCTTCCAATAGTGATCATTTGGAAAATCATCATTAAGAGTAAAGTTTACCTAAATGCAGTCATGTTCAATATTCGAATAAAAAATCTCATTCCAAAGATGAACCTGATAAAGCCTAAACATGAATCTTTCATATTTAGGCATAAGTAAAGTTGTACTATTAACATAAGTTTTGACATTTTTAGAAAAAATTGGCCAATCAAAGATTGGAGATGTCTCCAAATCAAGAACCATCTTCTTTTTAGTTTCTAACTTTATATTTGAAGAAAATCCAATTTTTTTCCTTTCTAGTTGTTGACGAAAAACCTGATAGCCAGTTAATTTCCTCAGTACATATTTATTCTTCGCATTCCAAATTTTTAGTTTATCTCCATATTTAAAAACAAAATCTACCAGCCGGTGATCCATAAATGGTGAGCGATTCTCAACAGAATTATTCATTGCAACAATATCACCATAATAAAGTAAATTAGAAAGTCCTTTGGAGTGTTGCTGCATTAAATAACCATTTATGTCTGTACGTTTATTTGGAGCTACACTATCTTCCTCTAACAGAGTCTTTTCCGAATCTTTGAAATCAGAAAAGAATTTCTCATAGCCGATAAAATTTCGTAGAACTTTTTTACTTGGCTCACTTAAATTAGTACGTAATGACAACTTTAATGAACTTAAGAATCCATCTTTTATCATGTCTTTAGTTAAAAGATATGCCTGTTTGAACTGCATAGATTTAAGATAGTAGGGTAATAAAACTAAGAAATAGGTTTTGTATCCCCCTAGTAACTCATCTGCTCCTTGCCCATCCAGGCTAACTTTTATATTTGAACTTGCAATTTTTTCATATAAATAATCAATTGATACAATTGCTGGTGAAGAATGTCCCTTGCCCAGATGTTGTACTAATCGCTTTAACCTTAATATATAATCATCTGGATTATTATCCTGTTTACTTATAACTAAAGACATTTTTAATTGATTAGCAATAATTTGTGCATACTGGCTTTCATCATTGTGATCTTCTGACGCATATGTAAATGCTAGTATTTTTTCATTTGTATTTTCTTTTCGCATGTAATATGCAACTAAAGTACTATCTATTCCACCAGAAAGTAGTACGCTTAGAGGGACATCTGCTCTTAGTCGTAGTTTGACAGAATCTTCAAATAAATGTTCAAATTCATCAAAAACCTTATCATTAGTTTCAGCTATAGCTCCATCAAAATATTTCCAATAACTATTTTTCTCTATTGAACCATCTGATTTTACTTTCCAATACTCAGATTTTGGGAAGGTTTTTATGTCTTTAAAAAAAGTTCTCCCACCTAAATCAGCATCGCCTTCTTTCAGAAAACTTTGGATCATAAAATAATCAACCGCCAACTGTTTTTGCATTGTTAACTGTTGAATTTCACTCGCAAAATAAAGAACATCATCACTTTGCATATAAAATAAAGGCTTTTGACCAAATCTATCTCTTGATACATAAATTTCTTTAGAATGAGTATCATAAATCACCAACGACCACATACCATTAAAATGAGAAAAACACTGTTCTCCCCATTTGTGAAATGATTTTATCACCACTTCGGTATCTGAATCGGTATCGAAGTGGTAGCCATGACATTCTAATTCGCTTCTTAGTTCTATATAATTAAAAATCTCCCCATTATAAATCATTTTCAGATATTCAAAATAAAATGGCTGATTTCCACTTTCCTGTAGACCGATGATAGACAGTCTTGTATGACCTAAGAAGCAGCGTTCATCGCTTTCATATCCGATATGGTCTGGACCTCTATGTTTGACTTTTTCTATTGCTTTTATACAGTTTTCAATATTAAGCGCTTTCTTAGAGTAATTAAAAGCCGTAAAAATACCACACATTGATGACCCCTAAAGGAATTTTGATTTTTAAAATCGGTACTTATACTTATGCCACCTCAAAATGCAGGTAGCACGAGTATATCACTTTGTTTGAGATGAAGAATCTTGTTACATAATTATCGTGAATTCACATAAAATATCATTTGTATTCTGCATGACCTAACACAGTTTCAATGACATTCGACATAAAAGTCATATCACTCAAGCACAAAGTTGGATGAATCAAAAACATTAAACTAGTTTCCCCTAACTCTTTGGCAATTGATAACCGTTGTTTAGGTCGAAATCCTGTATTATCAAAAGCCTTTTCTAAATATATTTCAGAGCAAGATCCTTGAAAGCATGGAACACCCAATTTATTAATTGCATTTACAATACGATCTCTATCCCAATCTGATTTCAAGTTTTTGGGCTTAACAAAAGCATAATATTTATAATACGCATGTACTATATTGTCTGCAGGTTTAGCTATTCGAATACAATCAAATTCTGTCAGAACCTTTTCAAGCATCTTTGCGTTTTGATTTCTTTTTTCAGTCCAATCTTTCATTTGTGTGATCTGGTAGCGGCCGATAGCAGATTGCATCTCAGTTAATCGAAAATTTGTGCCAAAACTTTCATGAAGCCACCTAAAACCTGGTGCATGTTGACGATTATAAACCGCATCCCAAGATTTCCCATGATCCTTATAAGCCCACATTTTTTTCCAGAGAGACTCATTATTTGTCGTGACCATACCCCCTTCACCCCCAGTTGTCATAATTTTATCTTGGCAAAAAGACCAGGCATTAATATGACCGATAGAGCCTACAGATCGACCTTTATATTTTGCACCATGGGCTTGAGCACAATCTTCGATCACAAACAGATTCTTCTGAACCGCCAAATCCATAATAGGGTCCATATCGCAGGGCCAGCCAGCCAGGTGAACACAGATAATCGCTTTGGTTCTATTTGTTAAAACTTTAGATATAGTTTCAGCAGTAATATTTTGCGAATTTGGATCTACATCTGCAAAAACTGGTATAGCACCAGCATTTACGATACTGCTTGCTGAAGCTAAAAATGTTCTAGGCGTCACAATGACCTCATCGCCAACACCTATATCTAGAGCATGAAGTGCTAAATCGATAGCAACAGTTCCATTAGCCAAAGCAATAGCATATTGTGATTGCGTATAGGCTGCAAATTCTTTCTCAAAACATCGTCCCTCATCCCCTGTCCAATAATTCACTTTGCCTGAAGCAAGCACTCTTGAAACCGCTGATATTTCATATTCTGAAAATACAGGCCAAGAACCAAGTAATTTATCATTCATTTAGTTCGTTTTTCCTTTAATAATTTTAGTGGGAACACCAACAGCAGTTATATCACTTGGAAGGTTTCGAATCGCAACACTCCCTGCACCCACAATCGAGTTTGAACCAATGGTAAGATTTTGAATAATTGTAGATCCAATCCCTATCCAGGAATTTTTACCAATCGAAACATTGCCGGCTATGTGTACACCAGGGCAAATATGCACATAATCACTGATACAACAATCGTGATCAATAGTTGCTGCGGTGTTGATAATAACGCCATTTCCGAGTTTTGAATCAATGTTAATACAGGCTCCATTAGCAACCAAGTTACCAAGTCCTATTTCGACGTAGGTGCTAATAATGGCTGAAGGCGAAATCAAATTAACCACATTATTTGATGTTTTAAATAATGCTTCAAGTTTCTGTTTACGTGCTGAGTTATTTCCAATCGCCACAAAAGTAGCATCATATTCTTTCGCTTTTAAAAAGAAACTCTTCTCATCACCGATGACTTTCCATTTACATAAATTTTTCTCATTTAGCCAATTGACATCATAAAAATCTATCTGTTGCCACCCCAAAGCAAGAGCAATTTCTGCAGCTACTTTTCCATGTCCACTGGCGCCAAGAATAGCAAGTGTTTTCATAATGATTTTTCCTCTAAGGCTTTCCATTAGAACCTGAAAATTTTGACATAGTCACCTCTCCTTGTGCTGAGATCCCTTCACGGAAAAAAACTTTCTTTACTGTTAAACAAAGAATTTTTATATCTAACCAAAAACTCTGATTATCAACGTACCAAACATCTAATGTGAATTTATCTTCCCAGCTTATCGCATTGCGACCATTGATCTGTGCCCAACCTGTAATACCTGGCTTCACCTCGTGACGTCGTGCTTGTTGTGAATTGTACAAGGGGAGATATTCAGTCAGCAAAGGTCTTGGTCCCACTAAACTCATGTCTCCTTTGAGCACGTTCCACAAACCTGGTAACTCATCTAAACTTAAACTGCGTATTAGTTTACCAAAACTGGTGATCCTTTCCTCGTCAGAAAGAGGATTGCCATGATTATCTAAAGCATTTTTCATAGAACGAAATTTTATCATCTCAAAAATAATATTATTTTTTCCGGGTCTTGATTGCCGAAAAAGAACAGGTGGGCCAAAGTTTATGGCCACGAGCAGGCCAGTCAATAGCAATATTGGCCAAAGAATTAAAAGTGCAGAAAAAGAAATAATAATATCAAATAACCTTTTCAACATGATTTTTCCCAACTTGTCTCTAACCACAACACAAATTGTTCAGCCAATATTTCTCGATTAAACTGTGAAACGGCTAACTCTTTTGCAGCTAAACTCATAGGTTTCAATTGTTCTGAATTATCAGCTAAATTTTCTATAGCGAGAACAAAGGCTTCAGGATCATCGGCGTCGACAGCAACCCCACATTTTACATTGGTAATCAGATCAGCAATCCAACCTGGATAGTTACATAAAACAGGTAGTCCAGATGATAAATAATCGAAGAACTTATTTGGTGATGTGCCATAATAAAATGCTGGTACATTCGCTAGAATTTGTAAGCCCAAATTCGCTGACTTGGTTAATCCGGTGAGTTGGTGTTTTGAAACTGGATCGTGGAACACAATGTTTTCTAAACCTTTATTAGTCGCTAACTGTTGTAATTGTGCTTTTTCCTTTCCCTGTCCAACTAAAAGTATTTTAATATCATATCGTTGATGTTTTTGGAGAATTTCTGCTACTTTTATCAGTGCCCCCAATCCATTCGCCAAGCCATGAGTGCCGGTAAATATTGCCAGGAAATCAGAATCATTAATGGATGCAGGCCGCCAAGGAGCAGCTGATTTTTTATCAAAAAAATCAATATCACATCCATTAGGGATTAGGATAACTCTTGATTCATCCTTTATTATCCTTAAAATTCCTTGTTTTATCCCGGGAGATAAAGCAATTAACCTATCAGCACTCTTATACGCAGTCCATTCCAAGAAGCTCATTAACCCTAAAACAATCGGATTTTTAATCACGCCCATGGCTTTGGGAAGCTCTGGCCATAAATCTCTTACTTCAAATACAAAAGGCTTTCGTCTAATCAATTTCGCAAAAATACCAGGTATTGCAGCAGTCAGTGGTGTTGTTGTTGCAAATAAAAGATCATAGTTTTCAAACATGGCGACTTGAATACTCTTAACCGCAAAAGATAAAAACAATAGTGTCCTTGTCATAAAACCATCTTGATTTGAATAATTTAATTTAAACTCTACAACATGAATACCATCCACAACTCCTTTTCTAACGCCCTTTATGAAATCATTTTTTAACCCCGTTTCCCCACCTGAATAGGATCCACAAACCATGGTTACATGGTGGCCATGACTAATTAATCTTTTTGCCATTTCATAAGAGCGCGTGCCTGCCGCACCCGAAGGCGTAGAGAAATGTTGATGAAAATAAAGGACTTTCATAAATTAAAAGAAATACTCTGTATGTATTTGTCCAGCTTGATTGAACTCAATTTCAATCACTGGAATTTTTGTCTTTTGCAGATAATAGAGGGATTCTTCGCCAATCGTTAACTCCATACGGATAATCGGTATATCTGCGGATATTTCGATACAATGTATACCGTTTGTCACTTTATTTCCTTCTAAAACCCAATCACTAGGTTTTAGCCTCCAACGCAATACGGCTTTTTCTTTAAACCCAGAAACATTGTCCGTCACAATCAATCTATTGGGTTCCAAAACCACTTCCCGAGAGTGACTGACTCCTTGCCTGGTTCGATAAGAGGCATTGCATTGCCATTTATCATCCAACAAAAAATCGACATCATTAGTTTTTAACCAATCACCAAACAAAAAACGACCAATTCTGGGCATCTGTTCATTTCCATCAAACTGAATGGTATTATGTGACGAAACCCCAGAAAAATAATAATAATCATGCTGACTTGCATTATAACTGTAGCTTCCACCATCACGAAGTAAATTTTCACCTCTATGCCAGAAATCAACATGTAAAACATCCGCTTGGCCTGGCCGAAATTTAAAACGTGCATATCTCTGCAGGACAAATGCTTGCTTATTGATTAACAGGTTATATCCACCTTGATCAAACTGTATAGAAGTTTTTGGAGTCAGTAATTCTGTAGGGATTTCAATCTTTAGCCAATTGAGTTGATCATTCATGGGACCTTCAGATTCAAACGCAATTTTCTTGAGAAATAATGCTGAGGCCAACTGTGTAGAAGGCCTAAAATCTCGGTAATCCGCTGAAGTGAGAGGCAGTAGATTTGCGCCATCATTAGCGCCTAAATTCGGCACAAATCCATTCTCTGATTGGATAAAATGATAAATCCATAAAGTGGCTTTTGCCAATTTCTCATAAAAATTGGTAGAAAACTTGGATAAATTTAGCTTGAGTCGCCAAATTTCAACAATAGATAAAGTATCTAACATAAGACGGTGATAATTGATAGAGTACTGGCTAAAACTCCCATCATTTTCAATAAGGCTTAACACGCATTTTTCCAACCATTTTTCTCCTAACTTACACCAATCCTTACCATCCTTATTTCCATTTTTTTGTAACCAACTCCCTCCTATGTATAAAGCTGCCGCTTCAGAAGTACCGTGGTTATTATTTTGTGCAATAGCATAAGAGAGCGTAGGAGCTATTCTTTGAAGATGGAGATGAACAAGATTCAAAAGAGCAGGTGTTGTTTTAGTCGATTGATTTAAAATCAATGCTGCTACCGCTAAATGAATAATTCTTATAGAAGCCTCCTGTCCACATTTCCAATTTTCTCCCTTATATGGAGGATTATTCAAAATCCAGTCGGCTATCCATATATTTAGTTTGGGTAAATTTTCATTTTTACCGAGAATTGTTTGTTGCGCAAAACCAATAACCCAATCAAATCTTGAAACTTCCCAAACCACTTTAATATCAACATGATCCGAAGCAAAATCTGGCAACTTCCACCAATCAAATTGAACACTAGAGATTATTTTATTCATAAATGGATTTAAGTGCCATTGAGGGACTTCAGCGTGATTTAAGGTAAACCATCCAAAATAAGTGTTCTGATTCATCCAAGCCAGATTGCTATCAAGATGGTTTAGTTCTAAATCATTTGGCGGTTGGAAAAATATACCTGTAGGAATATCAGCACCCATTCTCAATACTGGATTAGTGCCAAACTTGATACTTAACTTATACAGAATATATCGATAGATACTTCTTATACCTATGTCAAACGCAGTTCGCACAAGAATAAGATAACTCATCTGAAAAAAAAACTTCTTGGACCAAAATATTTTTTGGCCATTACAATCTTTCTATTGGACTGGTTAAGTAACATCATATAATGCTCATTCAATACTGTTTGGGATCACTTCATTAACGCTTGATTGACCCTATCAATCATGATGGAACTATTCCAATGATTTTTTGTTAAATTCAAGCTATATTGACACATTTCATGGTAATTCTGATTATCAAGTACCTTAGTTATAGCTTCAGCGAGATTGTGATTTGAATAATCATTTAAGATATAACCATTTTTACCTTCGTGAATAAGATCATACTCAGTACCATCTGCAACACGAGAAACTACAGGTTTACCCAATAATGTCGCATGATGAATAACTAACCCCCCCATGCCAGGAACCACCACCACATCAGCTCTTTTGAAGTAATGTCCCACTCCATTAAATATTGCACCATAGAAGTTAACGGACTTCTCTAGCTCAAGCTGTTTTGTCACCTCTTGTAATTGCTCAAGCTCAGGACCTGCACCTACAAACCATAGAAAAACATCTTGGCTCTCCCTCTCTGCTCGCATTATTTTAAATGCGTACAGAAGATCCAGAGGTCTTTTTGATTTAATCAGAGAACCTACATAGAGTATGATCCTGCCCTCAATACTAAAGTTTGGTGCTGGATATTCTAAATCATCCAAAACCAGTCTGGTATTCATACTATTGGGAGCCAATATTATCTTGTCTTCATTGACATTTTTACAATCTAAATAATAGGTTTTAGCCAAAGTATTTCTAGCTAATACACAACTACTTCGTTTAATTAAAAAATTAATAATAGGCTCAAAAAATCGAGTTAAAGCATTTGGTTTTCTATCTCTTACCTTTCCAAGACTCCACCAAATAAATTTTTTTCTAAACAGAAAGCAATATAAAAATATAGAAATATTATTTAGGAAATTGATTTCACCTTCCGTGATAATCCTATCTGGCCTATCTTTGATTAATCTGAAGAATAAAAAAGGAGAGAAATAAAGTGGATAATCCTGATTTTTGTATTTGAAAACCCAAGAAGCATTCCATAGTCTTGTAATTGAAAAGTTGGCATCATGCCCTGATAAAGATTTAGGATCATCCTTTTGTTTAAACCCACCATCATAAACAATCACGTCATGTGAATTTTGCTCTATAAAAGCACTTAAAAAACCAATTCGCCAATTAGCTAAATAAGGCTGAAAAAATGCAACTCTCATAGTTAGTATATATTTTCCAGTAAACTATACACATCTTCTTCTATCGTTCTGATCACTCTAGCAGGACTTCCAGCAACAATAGAGTTATCGGGCACATCATGTAAAACAACAGAGTTTGCACCGATAATGACATTATTTCCAACACGAATATCTCCGAGTATCCGTGAACCAGCTGAGATATAAACATTATTTGCGATAGTGGGTACACCATGAGGAGATAGTTTTCTTCCAATGGTAACATTTTGACCGATGATCACCTTATCACCAATAATCGCTTTGCTATGGATAACCACACCAATTCCACCATAAGCAAATTTGCTATCTTTCCCAATTTTGGTTGTATAAGGAACAACTGAATTATAGAAGAGGAAAATTAGCCCTTTAATAATTTTAGGTAGCAAAGGTATGCCTAACTCATATAATTTATTTGCTATTCTATATAATACTATTGCATTCATAACCAGACCTGTACAACCCAGAGAGCTTGTCGATAATGATATATTTTTTGATTAAATCCTAGAAGCCTGTCCGAGAACAGACTGAACTACTGCGGCCAATGTTGATTGGCCAGCTTTCCCGATGAATTTCGTTACATACGACTGCATGGATGCAGAGCAACGCAGGAGCAGTTGCCGAGAATGACTATTCACCTCAATCCAGCGAAAAATCTGACTCAAACGGGCTTTGATTACCACCAATTATAAGAAAATACAGGAAAGCGGTACTATTATTACATAAAAATATATCCACTGCATGTACCAAAATATGATTAGCGCTTTTTAGATCTAAAATCATTGAAATGATACAAGGTCATTGATATGGCGTACAAGGTAAAATAGGATATTAGGGTAGAGAGTGCAGCCCCCATAACTCCCTTGGTTGGGATTAGATAGAAATTCATAGCAATGTTAATGATGGCTGCTATCAATGAAGATATTGTTATTAAGTATGTTTTTTCAATTTTTGCCAGAAGGTAATTCATTTTAAAGAAAAATGGCATAATCAAATGTCCCAACAAAACCAATATAAATGAAATCAGGGAATCTTGTTCTCCATAATGCATTTTGGATAAAAAATAATTATAAAAAATCACTACCCCTAGGCTTACAGCTCCTCCTAATATAAGACATTGCCTCAAAAACTTATTCGCATAATTCTCAGCCAACTCTATTGTTTTTGCATTATAGATAACGACTTCCCATTTCACCGCGAGTATGACATAAATAAAAGTTAGGCTAGAAGCAAATGTATACAAAGCACCATATTGACCAACAACAACTATGGGCAAATAAATAGACAGTATTAATCTATCAGAATAAGCTAAAACAAATGAAGTCAGGGCGTGTAAGGTAAGAGGTGTACCAAATCTGAGTGATTTTTTAAAGTATCCATTCCTGAAGCTACCAGAAAAACCAGTAAAAGTTTTAAATATTGTTTTTTTGACAAACAAACCAAAAATTAGAGCAAGCAATTCAGCGACTAGGTAATAAACTGCCTGCTCAAAAACAACAATCAACAAAAATCCAATCAATAATCTTGCAAACGCATAACTAATGCGTATCCAACCAAATTCGCTGGCTGTTGCTGTTTTTCTCGCCAGGGCGATATGTAAACTATAACTGGTATATAAAATCGCTGTAAAAAAGAGTAGTAAATGATAGCTATTATCGAGTTTCCCCCATAAAAGCATGACTAGATAAGTCAAAATTGTACCTAAAAGGCTTATTAGTAAATTATATGGAATGTTTTTTGTATTAGAACTATCAATATATCGCAGAATAACAGTATTTTGTCCTAGAGCTCCAACACTTGATACAAACAATAAATAACTGGACAACAAAACTATATTTCCATATGTTTTTGGCTCAATAAAAAATGGCAGTATAGCTAACAGTAGCCAATTACCTCCTTTCGCTATCGCTTCAAAGATGCTTAAGTTCAAAAAGATATTTTTTATATTCACGAGGAGTAAGGCATACTAATTAGTGATAATTCTAATAGTCTCAGAACAATCATATGATGCCTCCATTATATTGCTTCAACTGAATGAGAAGTTTCGGATGCCTTGGTTTCAAAAGCTTTTATTGCAACAGGAACAAAAAACCACATAAAAAGCATTAACCCCATGGCGTCCAAAGATCCAGCCTTTAAATCGTGGCCAACCATAAATAATCCCAAAAATGAAAATAATACAATTTCCGTATTCCACATGAAATTCTTAAACGGCCTCATTACTTTTACTGATGTATAAACAATAGAGAACACGATATATGTCATAACCACCCCTCCCAAAAGGCCTAATTCATAAAAAGCTTCTACAATATCATTATGGGGATAGACATTATTTCCAGGGAAATCAACAGCAAAAGATGCTAAACCTCCCCCAAAAGGGTTATTTGCTATTCCTTCAAATGCAAAATCGTATAATATTTTACGGGAATTAGTCGCTTCACCTTCTAAAACCTGAGACCAATATAAGAACAACCTCTGATCATAGATTTCAGAAACATCAATTATGGTCAATACGTAGAGTAAAATAACACTGAGCACAAAAAAACTTAAGAAAACCGATAGCATACCAGCGCGTCTATATATAAAAAAACACATCAATACAAATAACATCATGGCATGGGCACGTTGTCCAAGGATGAGAATTAAAAATATTAACAAAAAAATGTATAAATAACGGATGCTATTTATAAACCAGTTTCTTTTCTTGGGAAGAATTAACCCCATTAAGGTAAATGTAAATATCAAAGACATACTGATAATAGAAAACTCTTCCATCTCAACAAACTCTTTACTTGATCGCCATGTCGAAAAAATCACATATTCTCTATATTGATAAACAAAAATAACACCAATTATCGAAATCAATAGAAATCCGTCAAAAATGCCATAAATATATGATTTTTTATTCTGATTGGATAATGCAAAGGCGACCAGAATGGTTGGTAGAAAAACTGAATACACAAAATAAGATAACTTTACCTCAACATAATTTCCATATCCAGGAGAGAAAATTGAATATATTTGATTTTGTGATGAATACAGAAGAATAATGATAAATAGTATAAATAAAACCATGAGTTTTTTGCTGTTTGTTTTATCGAGAGAGCCTCTCATTATATTAACCAAGGCTGCTATTGATAAAAAAAGGAGTCCTATTATTTTATTATGGATTCCCAAATCCAGGCCTCTCCCCAAATAGGGCCATAACACGCCAATGCCTAGTATAAACCCCTCTCTCCGAGCTAATATATAGGTATTAACCACGGTTTAGTTCCTGTGTAGAAAGGGGGCCTTCTTCAAATATTAGCGACGGATTAAAGCAACAACACTTTAATTGAGTCAATTGCAAAAATAATTTGTAATATATAATCATAACCATTCAAGAGAACAGAACTAAGAGAGAAAGCACATTATTTTTATCCATTGAATGCAAAAAATATCTGGTAAACTACATTTTAGAAATAAGGATGTCGTTGTGCATCTGTCGTAGTGATCAAAACCAAATTCCTTTGGTATCGATACACCTTTTACCCTTTAACACTTCGGGATCAATTTTTTTAAATTCGTCATGCTCAACTAACAGCAAAATAACATCCGCTAAATCTATAGCCGTATTTAAATCCACAATTTCAAATGAGAATTTATGATGTTCAATTTTTAAATTGGGTTCAACAGAGATAAGCTTACAAGCAAGCTCTTGATGTAATATTTCAGTAATTTTTAAAGCGGGGCTTTCTCTAATATCATCAATATTGGCCTTAAATGATAAGCCCAAGCAAGCCAAAGTCAAATCTTGGATATTTTTATGCGGGTTATCTGTACAAACATCTAAAAGAACAGATTTAACTTTATCCATCACCCAATTAGGTTTACTGTCATTGACTAATCTAGCTTGATGGATAAGTTTCGCTTGAGCAGGGTTTTTTGACACAATGAACCATGGATCAACGGCGATACAATGCCCCCCTACTCCAGGACCAGGTTGTAAAATATTAACCCTTGGATGTCTATTAGCTAGCGATATAAGTTCCCAAACATCAATCCCAAGATCATCACAAATAATTGACAACTCATTAGCGAAAGCAATACCTACATCACGAGATGCATTCTCAGTTAATTTTGCCATCTCTGCTGTTCTTACATTTGTAATGACGCATTCTCCTTCAACAAAAATCCGATACAACTCTAACGCTTTATGAGAACAAGCTGGTGTAATGCCACCAATAACACGATCATTTTCTCGCAACTCTCTCATAACTTGTCCAGGCAGTACCCTTTCAGGACAATGTGCAATGTAAACATCTACATTATCCCGACCTTGCTCGGCAAATACCAAGTCTGGCCGAGCTGCTTGTAGCCATAAAGCCATCTGTTCTGTTGCCCCTACTGGAGATGTCGATTCCAGTACCACAAGATTTCCTTTCTTTAAAACAGGTGCAATCGCTTTTGCTGCCGCTTCAATGTAACTCAAATCAGGTTGAGGGATTTCTTCCTGATTTTTTACTGGAAAAAAAGGCGTTGGAACAGCGATTAGAAACGCATCAGCACATTCAGGAACTGTGGTTGCACGCAGATAGCCACTTTGTACTGATCTCAGCACATAGTTATCTAACTCAGGTTCAATAATGTGAATTTCCCCACGATTAATGGTATCTACAGTCGACTGGTTCACATCAACTCCAATCACTTTTATTTGTTTTGATGCAAATGCTGCAGCAGTGGGTAATCCAATATAGCCGAGTCCAACAACAGAAATAGTTTCAAATGACATTAATTTTCTCTATATATATCAGGATGCAATAATAGCGTTAAGTATTTTTTGACTAGCGGTCCCATCTCCATATGGATTATGGGCTTTACTCATTTTTTGATACAGCTGTTCATTTTCTAATAATTCAATAAGTGCTTCGGATATTTTATTAGAATTTGTACCAACTAATCTTACAGTTCCAGCTTCAACAGCTTCCGGTCTTTCAGTCGTATCTCTCATCACTAAAACCGGTTTTCCTAGAGTAGGCGCCTCTTCTTGAATACCGCCAGAATCGGTTAATATAATGTATGATCGACTCATTAAATAGACAAATGGTAAATAGTCTAAGGGATTAATCAAAAAGATATTACTTTTGTTGGATAATAAACGTTTTACAGGTTCTTGAACATTTGGATTAAGATGAACAGGGTAAACAATTTGTAATTGAGGGTATTTATCTGCAATCTTGGCTAGTGCACAGCATATACTTTCAAAACCTTCACCAAAACTCTCTCTTCTATGCCCCGTCACTAAAATTATTTTTTCCTCATCATTTAAGAAATCAAACTGCTCACTACATTCTTTTGCTAACGCTTTATTATTTTTAATTTTATTGACAACTGTAATCAAAGCATCTGTGACAGTATTACCCGTTATATAAATTTTATCGGTAGTTACACCTTCGCGTTTTAAATTATCGGCAGCTTTCTCAGTGGGAGCAAAATGATATTCAGTCAAAACGCTTGTCAATTTTCTATTGGCTTCTTCAGGCCAAGGAGAATACAAATCTCCTGTTCTAAGTCCAGCTTCAACATGACCAACTTTGATCTGTTCATAAAATGCAGCCAGGGCAGCTGCAAATGTTGTGGTGGTATCACCATGAACCAACACAATTTCTGGAGCCAATTCTCTAAGTATAGGGCGTAACCCATTTAATATACTGGTAGTAATACTGCTCAAAGACTGTCCTGGTTTCATTATATCTAAATCAAAATCAGGTGTTATTTCAAATAAGCTCAGTACTTGATCCAACATTTGACGGTGTTGAGCAGTTACACAGATCTTTACATCAAATTCTTTTCTCAACGAAAGACACTTCACTAAGGGAGCCATTTTTATCGCTTCAGGACGAGTCCCAAACACGAATAGAATTTTCTTTTTTAACATATTTTCAACTTTCATATTTACAATTTTTGAGGAAATTGATTCATGAACAGGAACCAAACAAGAAAGCCTTGTAGAAATTCTCCAGATGCTGCAAGTTCAACTCGGTGTTTATGCATTGATAACATTTGTAGATATATTATGTTGAAACCTTCCTCTGGTATCAATGATCAATTTGGCATTAGATAAAATTAGATCATAATTAAATTTATCGTGATCTGTTGCCAGTAAAACAACATCAAATGATTTTATCACAGTTGATGTTAAAGCAATGCTGGTTAGGTTGAAATGATGTTGTTTCATTTTTGGGAAAACTGGAACATGGGGATCTGAATATTCAAGAATGGCGCCTTTGCTCTGTAGAATCTCCATTAATTTTACTGAGGGTGATTCTCTCATATCATCGACATTTTTTTTATAAGCAATCCCTAATAAGAGTATTCGACTTCCTTTCACCGACAAACCCAGGTCATTTAAAGCATTGACTAATTTCTCAATAACCCAATGGGGCATTGAAGAATTCACTTCACCAGCTAATTCGATAAAACGGGTATGTACTCCATATTCTCTTGCCTTCCAAGTAAGATAGAATGGATCAATTGGGATACAGTGTCCTCCTAATCCTGGGCCGGGGTAATACGCAGTAAATCCGAATGGCTTGGTTGCTGCGGCTCTGATCACTTCATGAATATCAATTCCCATTTTATCAGCAACAACTTTCATCTCATTCACTAACCCTATGTTCACAGAACGATGAATATTTTCTAATAGTTTGGTCATTTCAGCTGTTTTTGTAGAACTTACACTAACAACTTTATCTATGACAGCTTCATAAAGAGCGACTCCAACCGCTGTACACTCGGATGTATAACCCCCACAAATTTTGGGTATTGTTTGGGTAGAGAACAAATTATTTCCAGGGTCTTCTCTCTCAGGAGAATAGATCAGAAAAAAATCCTCTCCAACCTTGAAACCCATAGACTCGATTCTGGGCAATAATTCTTCGTCTGTCGTCCCAGGATAAGTGGTGCTTTCCAGTGATAATACTTGCCCCTTAACGAGATAAGGTAGCATTGCATCCATAGTGTCAAGCACATGACTTAGATCAGGTTCTCGAAACTTACTTAAAGGCGTTGGTACACATAAAATTAAAGCATCACATTGAGTGATATTTGAAAAATCTGCTGTTGGAAAGAAGCCAAAATTGATGGCATTATTTATCGAGCTTGAAGAAATATGCTCTATATAACTTTCTCCCCTTTTCAGTTTGTCGATTTTGAATGTATCAATATCAAATCCTATGACACTGAATCCAACCGCAATATATCTCAGCATCAATGGTAAACCGACATAACCCAAACCAACAATTCCAATAGTTGCAGATTTAGAGATCAATTTGTTTTTTAGCTCATGAGCTATCGCTTGATTCATTTTAAGCACTCGTTCTAAATGATTTTGCTAAAATCCTCTATCTAACAAAATCAAGTGAAATTCAATATTCTTTAGGCATGCCATCTACTTACATAAACAAATGTATGGAATATACCCAAACCTTATTTTTGACCAACTTTCTTGCCAAACAAATACATGCTTAAAAGGCTAAAAACACCACCAATAATAGTTCCTAAAATAACAAGAATCACTCTTTTGGGTTTACTTTTTATTTCTGGCGTTAATGCTGGATCAACAGTTTTTAACACATATTCATCTCTAACATTCGCTAACATCATCGTCTTGGATTGCTCTTGTATAAGATCAAAAAAAACTTGTTTCATTTCTGTTACAGTTGTTGTCTGTATTTGTTTGGTTAAAAAATCTATACTTTGCTTTGATTCTGAAATATCATCATTTCTAATGGTGTTGTTAAGATCCTCAATTATCCAAGTCAGCCAATCATGGGCAGTTTGAGGGGAAAAAAACTCAAAGCTTACTTCAACAAATCCTGACTTTTTATCCTGTGATGAATTTAATCTTTCTTTTAAGACCTTATATGCCTCCAGATCGGATGGCTTGGGAGTCAATGGCGGTTTGACGTCTCTCACCCATTGTTTTTTAGAGGTGTTATAAATATCATCATCAATAATGAGTTTATTTGTATCAGGATCCCATTTTTTTGTTGCCATTAATGGAATTAATAGATCATGATTTTTTATAAAGTTTATTAAAAAAATTCGCGATTCCAAAGTTTCCAGTGCCAGAGCTGTTTTATCGACCCCGCTCGCACCTACATTAATCCCAGCCATACTTGCAAGCCCGCCAAATCGACTGACTAAATTAGCAAGTTTACCTCCTCCCGCTTGATCATTAGAAGTGGTTGGCGCCAACAACACTTCAGACTTATATTGGTCAGGTAACTGTAAAGAAATAATTATGCTCGCGACAATGAATATTCCAGTAATGGATATGACCATAATTTTATTTAACCACAGCATTTGCCATAGCTCTTTCAAACTGATCACTTCATTCTGCTTTGGGAATTCTGTAGAACTCTGCAGTTCTGATTGCTGTACATTCATAAAGTATTAGCCATTCACTCTTGTTTATTAAGCCTATAATCTACCCAATGTAGCTAATGCGACAACATTTTGGAATATAATTTGTGTCACTTCTGACCAAAGTGTAATTGGCTTTGTATAGTTAGTATTTAATGGCACAATAATGGTATCACCAGGTTCAAGTTGCGTACTTGAATTTGCAAACCAGACGCTTCTATTCTGAGGCATTCTCACAGCACCATTGGCTTTGATGATAAAGACTCTGTCTTCGTCTGCTCTTGAAGTTAAACCTCCACTAAGCTGTAGATAGCTTTCCATATTCAGTTTTTTATCAAATACATGTGCTGTTGGATGTTGGACTTGCCCCATAACAGAGACTGTTTGCGCACTGGGTGGTATTGCGATTTCATCACCATCTTTTAGAACTAAATTGTTTTCAGAATTTTTCTCGCCAACAAGCACCGAAGGAAGATCTATAACCAACCGACCTAATACCTGTGTAGAATCTAGTTTTTCAACCAAATCCAGAGAATCATCTTTTTTTATTACCTTTTTATCATCAGTTGCTTCACTAAGTGATGCTGCTGCAAGTTCATTTTTTAAACGCTCTTGCATTTCTTTTAACAATTCTGCTTCTCGTTCTTTTAACTCTTTACGTAGAAAAATAGCGCCCTTCGCATAGGCCATATTGGTTAATCCACCCGCGCGAACCAGCACATCTTTTAATGTTTCACCTTGGCTTATCACATAGGTTCCTGGAAACTTGACCTCTCCCTTCACAATCACTTGTTTAACTTCATTCCACTCTGGTTTAATTCTTACCGTCACTACATCTCTAGATAATAATCTTAATTTTTCAGTGCTTTCCCCAGATATCATGTCTTTCATAGTAACGGTAATATGTTCTATATTCATTGGTTCATCAGTGTTGATTTTACGCCGAGTTAATTCGGCGGCCACAGTATAAGCCGAATCTTTAAAACCACCCGCAGCTTTTATCAAACTTTTTATGGTGTTTTTGTCGGTAATTGGATACAGACCTGGAAAGTTGACTTCTCCCTGAATAGTATGCACTAACAGAGGAGAGTTTAATGAAGCTTGTTTTTTTAACTGTTCTATAATCGGTTTTAAAAGTGTCACTCGAGAGAAATCTTTTTCTTCTTCCTCACTTTCATTTTCGTTAATTTGAGGGACATATTTTTCTTGGTATTTAATTTTTTCTGCACGCTCTAACAACAATTGTTTTTGTTTATTTTTATTTTTAAAATCAAACTTTCCCAAATTAAACTCTTCAGCATATTTCACTGAATCTTTGACTGAAAAAACTAAGATTTCGTCTTGAGCTTGTAATTGAATATCAAATTCATCCTTGTTTTTATGTGATAGTGCATCGGCCAAAGAGAATTGGACAAGGTTGATATCATTTTGAATATTTATCTTTC
Source organism: Gammaproteobacteria bacterium CG22_combo_CG10-13_8_21_14_all_40_8 (assembly GCA_002770795.1). Classification (GTDB taxonomy): domain Bacteria; phylum Pseudomonadota; class Gammaproteobacteria; order Enterobacterales; genus 21-14-all-40-8. The sequence continues at coordinate 45,326 of PCTP01000174.1, forward strand.
GTACCACTAAAGAGTATCCCAAGTCAGCATCAGGCATCAGATCTCGGTGTAAATCGCGGATCACATCAGAAATTCTTATTCCTTCCTGCCAATGATAGGCACCTTCACGGGTAACAGCGCCAATAAGTTTAACAGCGCCATCAATGAAATCAGATATTTTTCCCATGACTAGCTCATCGCCATTCCTTAAAGTCAGTTTTCTATCCTCTGGATGAGCTAAATTAAGGTTGAACGCTTCTCTGACATTGTTCGCATTAATTCGGTTTAGCAATGCCGAACTTTTATTTGATTGAGCCTTTGCGTCACCAGCCATAAAGAGTAAATCGGCAATATTTTCATCTTTCTTGATCTCAAATATCGCAGGTCTGTTGACTTCACCCATAGCGGTCACTCTGGCACCCGCACTGGGAATAAATACAACATCGCCTGCTTGAAGTCTTAAATCTTGATTTGTCTCCCCTTTTAGCAAAAGATCATAAAGATCCAGAGTTGCAATTAATTTACCTCGCCGCTTCAGCTGGATATTTCTTAATGAACCTGTTTTTTTAATGCCACCACTCACAAAAATAGCGTTAGTGATAGTGGTTAATGAACTCACTTGATAAGAGCCAGGCTTAAAAGCATCTCCCAATACTAAGATGCGCATTGAGCGTAACTCACCTAAAGAAATAGACACCTCAACCCCGAGGATTTGGCTTTGAATTTTTTTGGTGATTAGCTGTTTAACTTCCTCATATTTCATACCAGAAACAGCAATAGGCCCAATTTCAGGTAATTGAATTTTGCCATCTCGATAAACAGATAAATTATAATTTTGGTTTTCTTTCCCATAAAGTTGCACGACCAATTCATCACCTGGGCCTAAAATATATTCCGAAGGCACTGGAATATCAGTGACAGGGGCAAAAGTTGTAGGTTCACCAGCAAAAAGATCATAACCAAAATACTGAGGCTCATCATTTTTTTCTGGAAACTGGGCCAGTATTTCATCCAGATTCAATGGTTTTTCTGTTTCAGGGCGAGGATTCATCAAGTCAGGAACTTCTTGAAAATCTTTCTGCGGTCCACTAATGCCCTTTAAGTCACCAACATCATATCCCAATTGCTTGGCTATCTTTTTTTGTTGTTGGGGCGATAGTTTTTTAAATTGTTCAATTTGCTGTGACGTTGGAGTCAAAGCATAGCTAGATTGTATTTGCAGAATACTCATGAACAAGCTGGCGCAAATCAGCACCATATTTTTTGACAGCATCTTAGATAATTTCATCATTTTAATTAATATTGATTGGCAATTAATTTGTCCAGTTAAAAGAATTACAAAGTTTTTGATTCAAATTTTGGGCATGTAAACACATGAACCCTAAACTTCGCGGCGTCATTGTACCTGTGATAGTCTAGGAGTTCCAATGAAAATTATTTCTGGAGGGTTGTCTGAATGACAAACTCAAGCTGTATACCCACTGAATCTTATAGAACCGACGGATCTATTTGATATTTAACATAATTCTAAAATGTCGCAATTTCGATAACAAATAAAGCCTTCATACATGTTGAGCATCATTCTTTTGTCGTAAAGCAGAAATAACGCCAGGTATACCTTCTTTCTCTAAAAGCATTCTCGTTTCTGCCTGTTTATGCCTCATCATGCTCACCCCTTCAACTCTGATATCGATGATCAACCAACCCTTTTTAGACTTTTTTTTAACATAAAAATCCAAATCTATTCCCTTATCAGCAGCAATCTTTGTATTCATACGCAACCAACAACGGTTCTTTGCGGGACAGCGAATATCGTTCTCTAGCTTAAGCCGTTGATTGGTATAATAGGGATAGGCTTTATTGAAATAGCGAATCAATGTTCTTTTCCATTCTGATTCTAATTGCTTTTTAAGTCCATCATCCGCTTGATACCAATTCTTTCCTGCTAAAGCTTTGGCCATTAATGGGATATCCCAAAATATGAGTGCATGTTCCTGTAGCATTTGATGAAGATCTAGTGGATTTTGATCATAATCGGCTCGATTTTTATCGATAATATCCAAAAAATCATTCACAGTGGTTTCTAACCAATGTTTAGCCTCCCCCCCCAAAGTTCGAGAGCTGGCACCAGTCTGTTGTGAGTAATCTTGAGCATACACTGACTGAATCAAAGCCATTCCCAGGACAATAAATGCCCATAAAGAACCCAAAAGAAGATGAGGAACTAAATATTTTGATTTCTTTTTCATTGGCTTTTTCATAAAAATATCTTTACTCAAGGAATGCCAATTTCATACAGGATTGGTGGCTTTTTAGATAGAGATGATATTTTAAAGTCTTTCCTCTAAATATCAACTTATAATTAGCTTATCTACTTTAGCTTGTATATACAAGTACAGTAAGCTGGGATATAATGGCTTTATGACAACCCCCTCTGCGAACTAATTCAGTTGAAATCCGCTATTGCTCGTTATCTCAGAGTTAAACAGTTTATTCTTGAAGGCATTCAAACAAATCATTGGTTGCCATCTGATAAAATACCCTCAGAGAATGAACTCACATTGCTTTGTTCGGTCAGTAGGATGACGGCTAAAAGAGCCTTGGATGAATTGACTCAAGAAGGAATTCTTGAGCGACTGCAAGGATTGGGAACTTTTGTTAAAGTACCCGTCGCTAGCTCCTCATTGCTTAAAATTACTGATATTTCACATGATATTCGGCTCAGAAATCATCGTCATACCAGTCAACTTTTAAAACTCGAATCAAAAACATTTAAACAATCCAGCCAGTTTCCAGAGATTATTCCCTCAGGGAATACGGTTTTTTATTCTGAATTACTCCATTTTGAAAATGATTTACCCATTCAGCTTGAACAAAGAATTATCAATCCAGCACTAGCACCAAGCTATCTTGAGCAAAATTTCTTAGAAGAAAGTCCGAGTGATTATTTATTAAAAACCATCCCTATCACAGCAGCCCAACAAAAAGTTGCAGCCACTTTAGCGTCACTACAAATTTGTCAACATCTGCAAATAGCCATCAGCCAACCTTGTCTAGTTTTACACCGAAAAACTTGGTCGGGTTCACAATGGGCGACTATCAACACCTTTTACCACCCCGGAAATCGTTATCAATTAGAAAGCAATATTACCCAGGAGATATCATTATGAAGAACAATAGACATGATCCCACAAGACATATTAGTGCAGCCAAAGGAACGGCTCTCACTGCAAAAAGTTGGATGACAGAAGCTCCACTTAGAATGTTAATGAATAACTTAGATCCCGTTGTAGCAGAACGACCAGAGGATCTGGTGGTTTATGGTGGAATTGGTCGTGCAGCCAGAAACTGGACTTGTTATGACAAACTTGTCGAATGTTTAACAGCATTAGAAGATGATGAAACCTTATTAGTGCCATCAGGTAAACCTGTTGGCGTTTTTAAAACCCATGCCGATGCGCCCCGAGTACTTATTGCCAACTCGAATTTAGTCCCCCATTGGGCAAACTGGGAACATTTTAATGAACTTGATAAAAAAGGCTTGATGATGTATGGCCAGATGACTGCGGGTTCATGGATCTACATTGGCAGCCAAGGCATTGTTCAGGGTACCTATGAAACCTTTGTGGCTATGGCTAAAACACATTATCAAGGGTGTTCAAAAGGTAAGTGGGTACTCACAGGCGGTTTAGGAGGGATGGGTGGTGCTCAACCCTTAGCAGCGACCATGGCTGGATTCTCTATGTTAGCTGTAGAATGCGATCCAACGCGCATTCAAAAAAGATTAGAAACCGGCTACCTTGATGCAAAAACAACCAGCATTGAAGAAGCCCTGGCGCTTATCCATAAAGCTCATGACAATAACCAAGTGATCTCCGTGGGTTTATTGGGTAATGCAGCCGATGTATTCCCTGAATTAGTCAAACGGGGCATCAAACCTGATGTGGTCACCGATCAAACCAGTGCACACGATCCTCTCAATGGTTACCTACCTTCAGGTTGGACGCTAGAAAAAGCGGCACAACTGAGAGAAACTAACCCGACATTCGTGGTAGAAGAAGCCAAAAAATCCATGGCAATTCAAGTACAGGCCATGTTAGATTTTCATCATCAAGGGGTTCCTACGGTAGATTATGGGAACAATATCCGCCAAATGGCCATGGAAAAAGGCGTGGCGAATGCCTTTGATTTCCCTGGTTTTGTTCCAGCTTATATTCGCCCTTTATTTTGCAAAGGCATAGGTCCTTTCCGTTGGGCGGCACTTTCCGGTGATCCCGAAGATATTTACCAAACAGATGCCAAAGTGA
>PCTP01000072.1:0-412 GCA_002770795.1 Gammaproteobacteria bacterium CG22_combo_CG10-13_8_21_14_all_40_8
GATCGGTTTAAGAAGCCATCATTTCAAACTCTGATTCAGTTATTTTCAGAGAAGGCTTATTGTCCTTAAGGCTATATGCCACAAAGCCTCCGATGAGATTCAATATGAACCCCTTAACACTGCTGTGACGCGAATATTCAACTTGCGTCACATTTTTTAACTGATTATGGATCGTTTCAATGATAAATCTTGTTGAAAGTAGTTTCGCTTTCATATTCTTTTTGGCGTTGGTCATTAAAGTTTGTTCTTATTCGGGTACAAATACACGACAAAAAGCATCGACATCGCAAAATATTTCGGTTAATTTATTCATAGCCTGTTCCCTGCATCAAATTCTTTTTTGGTCAAAAGATCTGCTTATTGAACAGGCAATTAGTTTCCCTTATTTTTAATTCCATATCCCGAACTCAGG
>PCTP01000072.1:486-7336 GCA_002770795.1 Gammaproteobacteria bacterium CG22_combo_CG10-13_8_21_14_all_40_8
CGCATTGACAAATTCATCGCTGCTAACAGCCCATTGAGTCGCTCTCAAGCAAAAAAAGCGTTGCAACAGGGGAGTATTAAAATCAATGGTAAAGTCGTTAAAAAAGCTGATTTTCCTGTAGAAGCTCAAGATCAGGTTTCTTGGCAAAACCAACCGCTACAACCTCTAGTTTTGCGCTATATCATGATGAATAAACCTGAAGGGTACATATCCTCTACACAAGATGAAGCCCACCCTTCATTACTGAATTTATTAAAGGGTGAACCCCTTAAAGATCTCCATGTAGCGGGTCGTTTAGATGTGGATACTACTGGTTTGGTACTGATTACTGACGATGGTCAATGGTCTCATCAGGTTACCTCACCGAAGAAAGCTTGTAGCAAGACCTATCGAGTCAGCTTATTTGAAAAAATCCAGCCAGAAACCATTGCGCTATTTGCAGAGGGGGTATCACTTAAAAATGATCCCCACAAGACTTTACCCGCTGAGCTGGTGATTCTGGAACAAAAACTATGCCTACTCCGTATTCAAGAAGGACGCTATCATCAGGTTAAACGTATGTTTGCTAGTGTAGGCAACCATGTTGTACAACTGCATCGCACCCAGATAGGTAAAGTCGCCCTTGATAAAGATTTAGGTTTGGGCGAATGGCGGCATCTGACTCAAGCAGAAATTGAGGCTTTGGCCAGCTAAAACATCATCACTTGTCCTGATCAAAATAACTCAGTACCGCTGGTAATAATAGAAAGTCTGCCATTAAAGCAATGGTTAAAGTGATTGCCATCAGCAAGCCAATATTTTGACTAGTTTGGCTATGTGACAATAACAACACCAAAAACCCTAACACCAGCACCACCGAGGTTGTAACCAAAGCCAAACCTACCGTATTAAAGGAATAACGGATCGCTTCATCTGTTGCTAAGTTTAACTGCCTTTTAGCGTGAAGATATTTATATAAAAAATGAATGGTATCATCTACAACAATACCCAATGTGGCAACTCCCACAATGGAGAGTGAAATATCAATGTATCCCAAAAGTTGCCCCCAAATGCCATAAGCCATAATCGCTGGGATTAAATTAGGGATAAGACTTAATAAGCCATATTTCAGCGATTTTAAAATCCAAATCATCATTAAGGAAATAAGCACTAAAGCAATGGCTGTCCCTTGTAATAAACTTTGGATATTTCTCTGCGCTAAATAGGCAAAAACCATCCCAAGACCAGTCGCTTGTGTGGGAGTAATCAAGGGTGCATTTTTTAAAAGCCATTGCTGCGCTTTTTGATCCAATGCTAATAGAAAGTCTGAGCCCGCTTTGGTGGTGGAAACCGTGATGCGTGACTGAGTTTTGCTTATATCCACCACATCCGTTAATCCCAAACCTTCTGGTAGAGATAGCTCATAAAATAGAAAATATTGCGCTGCCAGAGCACTAGAGTCAGGCGTACGATACCAATCTAGCGCATCTCCATGCATGACTTGGTTTAAATTTTTCAAAACATCGGTATAGGCAGAAACATGCACCACTTTCTCTTGTTGTTGAAGCCACTGTGAGAACTGATCCACCTGCTTCAGATACTCTGGATTATCTACGCCCTCAGGGGCCTTAGATTTCAGAGAATACTCCATGATGTTAATGCCCGATAAATTACCATCCACCTTTTCCAACATTTGCATAAAGGGAAAGCTATCATCAAAGTAAGTGGCCCAATTATCACTGATACGGTTTTTCGGTACAGAGAAAAGTAACCATACAGATAAAATACTGAGGACAATAATCAGCCATTTTTTATGTTGAATCACCCAATTTGCCAAGGGCAACAATGCCACTTTTTTAAACTGTTTTTTTGTTTTGCACTTGTAGGGTAACAACAGCATTAATACTGGCAACAAAGTTAAACTTAAAACCAAGGCTAAAAACACCCCAAATGCGATCATATTTCCTAGCAGTCGATAAGGTGGAGAGTCGCTATAGTTCAGACTTAAAAAACCAATAATAGTCGTGACACTGGTAATCAAGACTGGTTTGAAATTCATTTTAAGACTATCCACTATGGCTTGCTGCTTTTTTTTGAACACTTGTTGTTTATCCAACGAATCTAATTGTGTGTCCTTTTCTAAAAAATGAAAATAGGATGTTAAAATATGCACACTATCAGCGATCATAATGCTTAATAATATGGTGGGAATAAAACCAGAAATTTGCGTCAGCGTTTGACCTAACCAACCAAAAAAGCCAAAAGTAGCCGTTAATGTGGCAGCCGTTAAAATATAAATAGCAAATAATGCCGAGGTTCTTCTCAAAAAATACCAAAGACCCATAAAAATCAAAATATAGCTGATTGGAACAAGTGTCATTAAGTCAGCGGTTAAAGCCGTGGTTAGGGTGCTGTTAAATGTAGTAGAACCCCCAATATCAATTTGAACCTGTGGATAGAATTTTTGGTATTTCTGTTTTAATGCTTCTGCTTGTTCAGTCACTTGCAAAGTGGCATTAAACCCTTCTTTGGGTAAATCCAAGATGACAAAAATAGCAGTATAACGTCCATCTTTAGAAATCAATTTTTCTACCAATTGTTTTTCTGCAAGGGTATATTTTTTAATCGCATTTATTTGTTGTTCATTCAGCGCTTGTGATTTTGTATAGAGAGATTCAACAAGTACATCATCTTCTATGGCGCTGACTTTTTGAAAGTTAGCGATGGAACTCACTCGAACTGCATAGGGTAATAACCAAGCGTCTTCCGTTAGTTTTTCAATTAAGCTCAGGGTTTCTTTTGTAAAAACATGCTGATTTTTAGCTTCAATGACAAAACTCACATTATTGGATTTACTGAAAGCTTCCTCAAATTCCTCGAAGGTGTTTAGCTGCGGATTATCTGCACTAAAATACTCCCTAAAATCACTACTTAATTGAAGATGCTTTATACCGAAGGACAACATCAAGGTCATCATTAAGGTGAGTGCCAGCCATAATTTAGGCCAGTTTATCAGATTTGTTAAATAACTATTTAACCAAGAACGCTTCATGATGGCCTATTCATCTATTTGATTTTGGCCTTTTTTGAACCATTGAAAGTAAAGATTAATCACCGAACCTATACTGACTAACAAGGCGCCAAGGATAAACAATTGTTGAGTGTGTAAGGTAGATAGTAAAAGTGACTGGGTTTGAAAAATAAACCATGAAGATATTAGCGCCATAACCCCTATCAGATAAAATATTTTTGCCAGCTTAGGAATTGGAGCTAACCGAACTTTCATTCTATTGCCCCTAGATCAAACCAATAGGAACCACTCGGTACTCTCAGTCTTTGCTGATTATTTTTTTGATAGATCTCCCCTAACTCCACCAGATGATAAAAGACGCTCCGCGCTAGTTTGGCCTCTAAATTGGCTCTAACTTGGATGTAAGGTTGTTGAGTATCACTATTGGCTGGCGCTGCTTTCAACACTAAAGCATGTTTTTGATTTAATTGCACTAAATCACCCACATTGGTTTCAAAAACTAACCAAGGGTTTGGCTGCTGCTTATCTTCCACTTGTTGGAAGTCTATGGCGAGAAATGGGGCATCTTCAACTTGAATCGCAAATTTTTCTACGGGGGTCACTAAAAAATATTTTTCCGATTCTTTTTTAATGATACGAGAAAAAAGCTTAACCAGATTATGTCTTAAGATGGGGCTTCCCTGATGCCACCAACTACCATCGCTTTTTAGCAGCATATCCATTTCGCCGCAATAAGGTGGATTCCAAAGTTCAACGGGGGCTTGTTTTTGATTTTTTAGCAGCTTTTCCAATTCGCTCAGATTCATGACTCAATCCTATTTGCGCACTAAAAATTGATAAGGCAACTGTTCTGTTTCACTCGATACTAATTCATGTTCCATAAATACACAAAACTTAGGAATATCTCTTTTAGTGGAAGGATCATCCGCCAATACTTGTAGCACTTCACCCTGTTGCATTTTCCTGAGCGTCAAGCGCACCATCATAACGGGTTCTGGGCAGCGTAGCCCTGTGGCATCAAGCGTATTATCCCATGTTGTCATTGTAACCTCTGCTATGGTTATCTTGTTGAAAGGCATGCAAAAAAAAGCACTCAATTGAGTGCTTTTAATTATATCATGCTTTTAATTATATAATGCTTTAACCTAACATTATGCAGGGCAACCGCACGAATGGTCAGACCAGAAAAATTTAAACTATCACCTTATGCCATAAAGCTGATCACTCCCCCAGTTTGCCTTATTTTTCCAAAAAACTCTGTGCTCTCTGTGTCCTCTGTGGTTCATTGATTGATCTCTAACCTCTTTCCAAACCATTGAACCACAGAGGACACAGCACATCTTGGGACACCCATATTCTCTTTACTACCGAGGGTGAAATCGACAAGCTGACCGCAATTTTACGATGAGGCAGCTTTGTAGTGGTCAACTTTTTTTGGTTACCCAATTAGATCGAAATTAGGGGTCCGAAATTAGGGGTCAGTATCGATTACTCCATTATGGGAAGGGTGATTTAAGTCGTGCCTTATCGATTCGGAGCACTATTTACTGGAGTGCTATCGTTCTATTGAAATGAATCCCGTAAGAGCCAATATGGTCAGTCACCCGGCCGAATATTTTTGGTCTAGTTATAATATTAATGCGCTGGCGGTCATCTCTAAATTATGTACACCCCATCTTTCTTATATTGCACTTGGTAAAAATGAAAAAGAAAGGGCGAATGCCTACCGTGGTTTGTTCGATGAGATTTTAGAGCAAGGAACTATCGACGATATTCGCGCCGCAACACGCCGAGGTCTTGTTGGGGGTAGCGAAAAGTTTAAGAACGAAATTGAGGCTAATTTGAATTATTCAGTACGACCTAATCCCGTTGGCAGACCTAAAAAATGTGGCTGATTCAGGTAATCGACACTGCCCCTAACTTAAAGATTACAGATACAAAACACCAGACAAAAAAAAGAGGAGCAATAAGCTCCTCTCTAATCAATATATATTACTATAAACCAAATGCCGTCAAACAATACTGCAAAATCCAGCCTGGGAATATGCCTAGCACCAACATGGCCATACCATTTGCAATCATCATCAACCTGACATCTGAAGCAACGACTATAGGTTTTGCGGGTTCGTCGAGTTCTTCGAAGTACATGGTTTTCACTATACGCAAATAATAGAATGCGCCAATTAAAGACATAACCACAGCAAAGACGGCTAAGCTCACAAATCCACCATGAACAGCCGCTTTAATCACTTCCAATTTTGGCCAAAAGCCAACGAAGGGAGGCACACCAGCGAGTGACAGCATGGTAAACATGGTCATGGCGGCATACCATGGGCTGCGTTTAGCAAGCCCTTTAAAATCACTAATTTTATCAGACTCAAAGCCTGCGCGTGATAAGAATACAATCATACCAAAGCTTGCTAATGTCATTAATGCGTAAATTAAAATGTAATACATGGAGGCTGCATAACCTTCGTTATTGCCGGATAAGATACCTAATAAGAAATAACCCACATGACCAATGGTTGAATAGGCTAACATACGCTTTAAATTCAACTGAGCAATCGCCACGATATTACCGACCGCCATGGATAGAATCGACATAATGATTAGCAATGACTGCCATTGATGTAGCAAAGGCGCTAAGCCATCGACTAGCAAACGAATCATCATGCCAAAGGCGGCAATCTTAGGCGCACTACCTACAAACAAAGTGACTGCTGTTGGTGCACCATGATACACATCGGGAACCCACATGTGGAAAGGCACAGCACCAATTTTAAAGGCCAATCCTGCCACAATAAACATCAATCCAAAATTAACCATCAGTTGGTTCTGACCCAAATGGCCTAAAGAATTCAAAATTGCGGTTAATTCTAATGTGCTGGTTGCGCCATAAATGAGAGACATGCCATAGAGTAAGAAACCAGACGCAATAGCACCCATCACAAAGTATTTCATGGCGGCTTCTGAGGCATTGCCATTATTTCTTTCCATGGCAACCATGGCGTATAAGGGAAGAGATAATAATTCCAATCCAAGATAAACCGTTAATAAGCTGTGTGCAGAAACTAATACCATCATGCCTAACACCGAGAATAGAGTCAGCATATAATACTCACCCTTCAAGAAATGTCTGACGGCAATGTAATCTCTGGCATAGAGCAAGGAGATCATGGTGGCGATATAAATGGCGATTTTTAGAATACCCGCCATATAATCCACCACAAAAGTTCCTTGATAGAGGACTTGAGGTTCTGTTGCAAGATGCCCCGCCGTAATGAATGCTGCCACACCTAAAGTGAGCTGTGTTAGCCAGTAGGTGAGTTTATGTTCGTCATCCGCAAAATAAAGATCTGCCACCATCACTACACAGGCCATGATAAGGACGAAAAATTCCGCTGCTAAGGGACTTAAATCAGGTGTTAAATACATTAGTGACAGACTCCAACAATTCCAGATAACTTGGATTGAATTCCACATTGTAAAAGATGATTAACCGAAGCTTGCATCACATGGACCAAAGGTTCTGGCCATAATCCGAACAACAGGGTAACCACAGCCAAAATGGTCAAGAATAGGGTTTCGCGCCCATTAATATCTTGTAACTTCGCCACATTCTCATTGGCAATATCACCAAATACTACGCGCTTGTACATCCATAGAGAATAACCAGCACCTAAAATCAAAGTGGTTCCAGCTAAAGCAGCGTACCAGAAGTTCGCTTGATAAGAAGATAAGATCACCCAAAACTCGCCGACGAAACCTGAAGTACCAGGTAAACCAGCATTGGCCATGGTAAATAACATAAAGAATGCGGCAAATTTAGGCATGGTATTC
>PCTP01000072.1:7347-12093 GCA_002770795.1 Gammaproteobacteria bacterium CG22_combo_CG10-13_8_21_14_all_40_8
GTAATCATAAATATTACGAGAGTGCATACGGTCGTAAAGCACGCCAACACTTAAGAACATGGCGGCGGAAATAAATCCGTGGGAGATCATTTGGAACAACCCTCCTTGCATCGCCAATTTGGCAGCGTCTTCAGAACCAGATTGCATTAAAGCGAAAATGACAAAGAATCCTAGGGTCACAAATCCCATATGAGCAATGGATGAGTAGGCGATGAGTTTTTTCATATCTTTTTGTGCCAAAGCCACAAGGCCAATATACACCACAGCAATCAAAGATAATCCAATTACAACCCAACTATAATGAGAGGCTGCATCTGGCGTAATCGGTAAAGAGAATCGAATGAAACCGTAAGTCCCCATTTTCAACATGATGGCTGCTAGTACTACTGAACCACCAGTTGGGGCTTCAACGTGCGCATCAGGTAACCAAGTATGCACTGGGAACATAGGTACTTTCACCGCGAATCCAATTAAGAAGGCAAAGAAAATATAGGTTTGCGCTTCCATACTCAACGGGAGGTTATGCATTTCTAAAATGGAGAAGTTTCCTTGTTTAATACCCATATAAATCAAGGCAATCAACATGAAAATCGAGCCAAAGAAGGTATACAAGAAGAACTTGAGGGTGGCATAAATTCTTTTAGGTCCACCCCAGATACCAATGATCAAAAACATAGGTATCAACATACCTTCCCATAAAACATAGAATAGAACGGCATCTAATGCTGCGAAAACGCCATTCATTAAACCAGTCATGACTAAAAATGAGGCCATATAGAAAGAAGGTCTGTCATTGATCACTCTCCAACCCGCAATAATCACGATTACATTAATTAATGAGGTCAGTACAATCAATGGCATGGAGAAACCATCAACACCTAGAGAATAACTAATCCCCAGACTAGGTAGCCATGCTGCGTTTTCTGTAAATTGCATGGCCGCAGTTGAGGCATCAAAATGCATCCACAGAGAAACCGATAGAGCAAGCGTCACCAGTGCCACAAAAAGAGATAGCACTTTGGACAAACCCTGATTTCTCTCTCCTGCCATGGTAATCATGGCAAGCGCTCCGAAAATGGGTACCCATATTAACAGACTGAGTAATGGCATATTTAAACTTCCAACACTGTAATTGAAAACCTGAGGTTTTCTTGATTAAGATAATTTTCTTTGGGTTAAATTTCTCTGTTTGGCTTCAAAATTTGAGACTAAACCAGATACCACCAACCAATAAATCCAATTAAACCAATGAGCATAGAAAATGCGTAATGATACAAATAACCTGTTTGTACTTTTCTCAAAAGACTAGAGAAACCATTCACAGTGGCTGCTGAACCATCGACCAACAGGCCATCAATTAATTTGTTATCACTCCACTTCCACAAACTTTCACCTAGTTTTACTGAACCCTCAGCAAATACTTTTTGATTGAAGTCATCGGCATAATATTTGTTCATTAACAATGTATAAATAACACCCATTTTGGCTGCGATGGTGGCAGGAATATGAGGCATTTTGTGATAGAACAACCAGGCTACAAATACACCAGAAAACATTATCCAGAAAGTGAGTGTACCGAATGCATGTATTGCCATGTTCACGGAACCATGGAACTCATGAGCTAATTCACCCAGCACATTATGAGACTCTTCAACGGCAATCACGCCATTGAAGAAATCACCAAATAACAGGGGTTTAATGGTGTAAGCACCAATAAATATGGATGGAATTGCCAACAAGACTAAAGGCACCCAAACGACTGCAGGTGACTCATGTAAATGTGAACGCGTATGCTCATCAAAACGCTCTTTGCCATGGAATACCAAGAATAATAACCTAAAGCTATATAAAGCCGTTACAAACACGCTGGCAAGCACTGCAAAATAAGCATAACCAGAGCCATATAAATGTGATTCACCGACAGCTTCAATAATCATGTCTTTTGAGTAGAAGCCTGCAAATAATGGTGCACCAATAAGTGCCAAGGTACCAATTAACATGGTGATATAGGTAATAGGCATGTACTTACGTAATCCACCCATTTTTCTCATATCCTGTTCGTGATGCATCCCAATAATCACAGAACCTGCGGCTAAGAATAGTAAAGCCTTAAAGAACGCATGCGTCATGAGATGGAATACACCAGCGGCATAGGCAGATGCCCCCAGAGCCACAAACATGTAACCTAATTGAGACAATGTGGAATAAGCCACCACTTTTTTGATATCCTGTTGAACGACCCCTAAAAATCCCATAAAGAGTGCCGTGGTTGCACCGATGATGAGAGTCATAGACAGCGCTGTTTCTGAATATTCAAAAATTGGAGACATTCTGGCAATCATAAAGATACCAGCGGTTACCATGGTTGCCGCGTGGATCAGTGCAGAGATGGGTGTTGGGCCTTCCATTGAGTCGGGTAGCCACACATGGAGTGGAACCTGTGCCGATTTACCCATGGCACCCACCAATAACCCAATACAGATCACGGTGATCACTGACCAATGTGCATCGCCCCAAATATTGATAGTCGAATGACTTTCAGCAATCGCTGGGACTTTAGCAAATACTTCGGCATAGTCTAATGTACCAAAATAAGCCACTACGCCAGCAACCCCTAGTAGAAATCCAAAATCACCCACACGGTTGACTAAGAAAGCTTTGATATTGGCATAAATGGCCGTTGGTCGCTTATACCAGAAACCAATCAATAGATAAGAAACTAAGCCCACGGCTTCCCAACCAAAAAATAATTGCAGGAAGTTATTGGCCATCACCAACATCAACATTGAAAAAGTGAACAGGGCAATATAACTGAAAAATCTTTGGTAACCAGGATCTTCATGCATATAGCCAATGGTATAAATATGTACCATTAAAGAGACAAAGGTCACCACTGTCATCATCGTCACCGTGAGATTGTCCACTAAAAATCCCACTTCAAAATTAAATGATCCGATGTGAGCCCAAGTGTAAATCGTTTGATTGAAGATTGGGACACCATCCATCACCAGCTGCTTAAACACAACTGCCGATAGTACAAAGGAAACTAAAACACCCAAGATGGTTACGGTGTGCGCACCACTTCTACCCAATTGCTTGCCGAATAAACCCGCCAATATGGAACCGAAGAGTGGTGCCAAAACAATGGTTAATAACATATTTTCCATCTGTGTTAGCCCTTTAGTGAATCTAATTCTTCAATATCGATGGTTTTTCTATTTCTAAATAAAACCACTAATATCGCTAAACCAATCGCAGCTTCAGCAGCGGCAACGGTTAATATAAAAAATACGAAAATTTGCCCAGCAGAGTCACCTAGGTATCGAGAGAAAGCAATGAAATTGGTGTTCACAGCCAATAACATGAGTTCCACAGAAAGTAGCAAGGTAATCACGTTTTTTCTGTTAATCACAATGCCTGCTATTCCTATGGAAAACAGTATTGCGCTAACGGTGAGATAATCAGACAATGCAATCATGGTAGTTTCTCTTATTCCTTATGCGCTTGGGTCATTTGAGAATCCTCTGCAGGAATCTCGTCATAAGTTTCACTTTCCATCTTCAAAACACGAAGTCTAGAAGCTTTAGTGGCTTTAACTTGTTGGCTAACATCTTGAACCTTACGCTCACGACTTCCACGATAAGTTAAACTGATAGCGGCAATAATAGCGACTAACAATAAAACAGCCGCGATTTCAAAAGGGTAAAAATAATGGGTATAAAGCAGCATGCCTAATTCATGAATATTACTGTAATCTGCTGCATGAGCCGCAGGCAGTGGCATATTAGTTTGATTAAATAAACCACTATGTATTAAGGCATAAACCCCACCAAAGAAAACGACTATCCCGAATAAGCCAATGGGTAAATATCTGGCAAACCCCTGTTTAATCGCGGCATAATCAATGTCCAGCATCATGACCACGAATAAGAACAACACCATCACCGCACCCACATAAACCAAAATCAAAGAAACGGCCAAAAACTCAGCTTCTAATAGCAACCAAAGCACCGCAGCAGCAAAGAAACAAAGAATGAGAGAAAGCACAGCGCGTACTGAGTTACGCACACTGATCACAGCCAATGCACTCAATATGAGGAGTGATGAAAATGCATAAAAAACCAATTTTTCAATGCCCATAAATTTGTTTCTCTTTTAGTCTATCAATAACAGTCAATAACAGGATTCAATCTATTCAGTTGCCAAAGCAACAGCTTGTTAACGGTAAGGAGCTTGTGCCGCTAAATCTTCTGCAAGTTGTTTTTCATACTGATCGCCAATGGCTAGCAGCTTGGCCTTAGTCATAATATTCTCACCACGATTTTCAAAGTGGTAATCAAAAATTCTGGTTTCAACAATCGAGTCTACTGGGCAAGATTCTTCACAAAAACCACAAAAAATACACTTGAATAAATCAATTTCATAGCGGGTGGTTCTTCTTTGTCCATCGCTTTCTCTGGGACCCGCTTCAATGGTGATTGCAAGCGCAGGACAAACCGCTTCACAAAGTTTACAAGCAATACAACGCTCTTCACCATTTTCATAACGACGCAATGCATGCAGTCCACGAAATCTTGGTGACATAGGGGTTCTTTCTTCAGGATATTGGATGGTGATCTTTGTCATCCACATATACTTCCAAGTCAACTTCAAACCTTTTAACAGTTCGATGAGAAAGAATGTATTAGCAAAATCTTTTAATAATGGCATTTCAACTTCTCTTTAATTTTGTCTTTAGCCGTGTTG
>PCTP01000072.1:12123-12265 GCA_002770795.1 Gammaproteobacteria bacterium CG22_combo_CG10-13_8_21_14_all_40_8
ACGAATCCTACTAGTTAAACCAAGGCGCTAATTGCATTTTAGAGGCAAAGGCCACCACCACTAACCACACAATAGTCACTGGAATAAACACTTTCCAACCCAAACGCATGATCTGGTCATAACGATAGCGCGGGAAAGTCGC
>PCTP01000148.1:0-8920 GCA_002770795.1 Gammaproteobacteria bacterium CG22_combo_CG10-13_8_21_14_all_40_8
TCTGATCATAACGATAGCGCGGGAAAGTGGCTCTAAACCATAAATAAGCAAACACAAAGAAACTCGATTTAATTAACAACCAAGCGATGTCAGGGATCAATGCTCCAACAGGCTCTAAATAAGGAATACCTTCTAAAGGTGACAACCAACCACCAAAAAACATTAGCGTGGTTAGAACAGAAAGCAAAATCATATTAGCGTATTCCGCCAAGAAGAATACCGCAAAGGTCATCCCCGCATATTCAACGTGAAATCCCGCGACAATTTCTGATTCACCTTCGGCAACGTCAAATGGAGCGCGGTTTGTTTCAGCTACAGCTGAGACCCAATAAATAATCATTAAGGGGAAAAGAGGTAACCAATTCCAAGTAAGTAATGAACCAGATTGTTTTTCAACAATAGTCGTGAGATTTAAACTATGGCTGACCAGCAACACGCCTACCAATGCAAAACCCATGGCGATTTCATAAGAAACGATTTGTGAAGCACTTCGTAAGGCACCCATAAAAGCGTATTTTGAGTTCGATGCCCATCCCGCAATCACCACTCCATAAACACCAATTGAAGTCATGGCTAATAAGAACATCAAGCCAATATTAATATCAGCCAGTACCAACCCCTTATCAAAAGGAATAACAGCCCAAGCAACCAGAGAAGGTGCGATAAACAGCATTGGGCCAATTAAGAACAAAGCTTTATTGGCACCCGTTGGAATAATAATTTCCTTCATGACCAATTTGATGGCATCAGCGATAGGTTGCAACCAACCTCTAGGGCCAACACGATTAGGACCAATTCTTAATTGCATATAACCAATCAGTTTTCTTTCGGCATAGGTGGTATAAGCCACCGCTAGAAAAACCGGCATGATGATCGCAACAATTTTAATCACAATCCACAATAAGTTCAGTATGGTATCCATCATATTCTGATGCCCCTAAACAATAATTAAGCGAGACTGTTAACAGCTAAGCCGTCAACAGTTGCCTGTAATGAAGTCGAATGTCTCACGAGAGCATCCACTTGATAAATATTCACTTCGCTCACATGAGTTTCGAAAGACTCTAATTTCTTAGGTGCTTTGGAAGCCCCTTTCTTAAGCTTGGTGGAGCTGTTTTTTTCCATATCCGTCAAAATATCTTCACTGGAAGTATATTCATATCCAGGTAATTCCATGAAATTACCCAAGACACGCAATACCTTCCACAACGGACGAGCTTCGCCTATGGGTGCAACAGCACCAGTAAAGGATTGCATGGTCCCGTTTACATTGACAAATGATCCTGAGGTTTCAGCAAATGCAGCAATGGGTAACATTATATCGGCGTACTCTTTCACTTTGCCATCGGCAAAACTACTAAAGGCAACCACAAAATCTGCTGACTTCAGGGCTTCCAAAGAGGTTTCACCTAGTAAAGTGTCTTTTTCAGGTTCTACATTCATTAATAACAAGGCTTTCATGTCGCCAGAAAGCATTTGCTGAACATTTTTTCCAGCGGGTAAATCATGTCCCAGCACCAAAGGATCTCGATGAGGAACAGCACCTGCTAAATAACCACCAGCACTATTCGCACCAGTAGTCAAACGACCAAAGCTTGCGCCAGTGACTTCACTGAGCTTGCGAGCAATGTTGCGTAAGGTTGAAAACTCTTGATGAGACTGGGCAATTGCACCAAAAATAATGGCCGCTTTTTCTTTTGAAATAAGCGCTTGGGCAATTTTTTGATGGGTTTCATCAGACTCAACTGTATTGAGTAAAGCGACCCAATCTTCAGTTAATTCAACGGAATTTTGACTGACAGCAGCTTTTAAAATCCCGGCTAATTGCTTGGCAAAATCACTCGCTGGCGTAATTTTATTAGCGGCCAATTTAAAATTGAAAGGGTAGTCAGTTTGATTTATGGCAAATACCTGACCTGCTTGAGTTGATTTTCTTAATCGGATCGCAGCGAGAGGCTGTTCTTTTCTGAGATTAGAACCCACCAATAAAGTTGCTTCAAGGTTTTCTAAGTCAGCCAATTCACAGCCAAGCTCTGGGAATACATCATCTAAATCATCCCCTTTGAAATCCATCTGCTTTAAACGATGATCGATATTATTAGAGCCTAATTGACGCATCAGTTTTTGGGCTAAAAACATTTCTTCTAAGGTAGCACTTGACGAGATTAAAGCACCCAAACTGTCTGCACCATATTTTTGTAATACAGCGTTTAAATTACCTACAACTCTTTCTAAAGCGACTTGCCAATCAACGCTGTTCCATTGACCATTTTCTTTGATCATAGGTTGCTGTAGGCGATTAGTATCGTTTAATGCTTGATAGGAAAAACGATCACGGTCGGATAACCAAACTTCATTTATCGCTTCATTTTCTTTAGGCACAACGCGCATGACCTTGCCATTGCGTATATGGAATTCAATATTTGATCCTAGGCAATCATGTGGCGCAATGCCAGGATGTGCTTTTAATTCCCATGCTCTGGCGCTATAGCGTGAGGGTTTAGCTGTTAATGCGCCCACTGGACACAGGTCAATGATATTGGCAGATACCTCAGATTCAACGGATTTACCAATGAAAGTTCCAATTTCTGCCGTTTCGCCTCGGCCAAGCATACCCATTTCGCGAACACCAGCCACTTCAGAACCAAAACGTACACAACGGGTACAATGAATACAGCGAGTCATTTCTGTTGAAATTAATGGGCCAATGTCTTTATCTTGTGCCACACGTTTTGCATCTTCGTAGCGAGAGCTGTCGCCACCATAACCTACGGCGATATCTTGAAGTTCACATTCCCCGCCCTGATCACAAATCGGGCAATCAAGAGGGTGGTTAATCAGTAAAAACTCCATCACGGATTTTTGCGCATCTCTGGCTATTTCCGATTGAGTAGAAACCACCATGCCTTCCGCAATGGGCGTTGCACAGGCTGGTACTGGTTTGGGAATATTGGAAACTTCCACCAAACACATTCTACAATTAGCCGCGACCGATAATTTTTTGTGGTAGCAAAAACGCGGAATATACACGTCGTGAAGATCTGCCACTTCAATGATCATGGAGCCAGGTGCAGCTTTTACTTTTTTACCATCAATTTCGATGTTGACCATCGCATTTCCCACTTTAATTTAAGACTTAAGGGTAATTAAACCTAGAAACCCTGATAATTGATTTAACCGCTTAACTTTTAACCTATTTACTTAGCGTCGACCATGGAATGACCATGTTCAATATAATATTCAAATTCATGTCGATAATATTTGAGCATACCCTGTACTGGCATGGCTGCTGCGTCACCTAGTGCACAGATGGTGCGACCTCGAATACTGGCGGCTACTTGATCTAATTTGTCCAGATCTTCTAATTTGCCATGACCGTCAATGATGCGGTGTAACATTCTGGATAACCAGCCAGTGCCTTCACGACAAGGTGTACATTGGCCACAGGATTCTTCATGATAAAAGGCCGCTAAACGAGCCAACACCTTCACCATACAGGTGGATTCATCCATCACAATCACGGAACCCGCGCCAAGCATTGAACCCGCTTTGCCAATAGAATCATAATCCATGGTTAAACCCATCATGATATCTGCGGGTAAAATGGGTGTTGATGAACCGCCAGGAATGACTGCTTTTAATTTACCACCCTTCCAAACACCACCAGCCATTTCCAATAAATCGCTGAAAGGCGTTCCCATTGGGATTTCAAAATTGCCGGGCTTTTCTACATGACCCGTGACTGAAAATATTTTAGTACCACCATTTCTTGGAATACCCATATCAGCAAACCATTTACCACCTTTTTCAAGGATGACAGGAACCGATGCAAAGGTTTCAGTGTTGTTAATGGTGGTCGGTTTTCCAAATACACCAAAGTTAGCAGGGAAAGGTGGTTTGAAACGCGGTTGCCCTTTTTTCCCCTCTAGGGATTCTAAAAGCGCCGTTTCTTCGCCACAAATATAGGCACCTGCACCATAATGGGTATATAAATCAAAATCTATCTGGGTATCTAATATTTTCTTTCCTAATAAACCTGCTGCATAAGCTTCCTTCAATGCGCCTTCAAATCGAGCAATGGGTTCATAAAATTCACCTCGAATATAATTATAACCAACGGTAGCTCCCATCACATAACCAGCAATGGCCATACCTTCGATCACTTGATGAGGATTATATCTAAGAATATCTCTGTCTTTACAGGTACCAGGCTCACCTTCGTCAGAATTACAAACAGCATATTTCTGAACATCAGAATTGAGAGGCATGAAACTCCACTTGAGCCCCGTAGGGAAACCTGCACCACCTCTTCCGCGTAATGAAGACTCTTTCAAAATCGCAATGATTTCTTCTGGTGGCGTTTGTTCTTTTAGGATTTTTCTCCACATCACATAACCGCCGACACTTTCATAAGTCTTGAGCGTCCAAGGGTCATCTAAATTTAATGTTCTTAAACAAACTGATTCATGCATACGGCTTTCCTCAACTAGCGGGCTTTGCTAGACGATCTAGAATTTGGTCAATCTTCTCTGGATTGAGATGTTCATGGTAGACTTCAGCTACTTCAAACATAGGTCCACCAACGCAAGCACCTAAACATTCGACTGTTCTAAGGGTAAACAAACCATCTTTGGTGGTCTCACCTACAGAGATGTTCAATCGTTCTTTAAGATGCTCAATCACTTCATCGGAGCCTCTTAACATACAAGAAATATTGGTACAGACATTGATCACATATTGACCCACATCTTTCATGTTATACATAGAATAAAAGGTAGCGACTTCATAAGCAGCAACATGAGGAATGCCCAAGTAATCGGCAACAGCATCCATCAATTCTGGTGTGAGCTTTCCCTTATTGGCTTTTTGAACCATCATTAATCCAGCCATCACCGCAGAACGCTTTTTATTCGCTGGATATTTCGCGACCCAACCATCTAATTCTTGAGTGATTTTTGCGCCAACAAGAGCTTCTAAGGTACTCATTGATGTGATTGTTTTTAGCTGTTCAGTCATTAGCGATCAATCTCCCCAAATACAATATCCATGGTTCCGATAATGGCCACAACATCTGCAAGCATATGACCCTTGGCCATTTCATTCAGGGAGGCCATATGAGCAAAACCTGGTGCTCTGACTTTTAAACGATAAGGCTTATTGGCGCCATCAGAAGTAATGTAACAACCAAACTCCCCCTTGGGGTGTTCAATTGCCGCATAGGCTTCTCCTTCAGGAACTGAATAACCCTCGGTGAAAAGTTTAAAATGATGAATCATGGATTCCATATCATTTTTCATTTTTTCACGGCTTGGGGGTGTTACTTTATGATCTTCAGCAATCACAGGACCTGGATTATCGCGAAGCCATGCAATACATTGTTGAATAATTTTGTTGGATTGGCGCATTTCTTCAATTCTCACGAGGTAGCGATCATAACTGTCGCCGTTTTTACCGACTGGAATATCAAAATCTAGCTTGCTGTATACTTCATAGGGTTGTTTTTTCCTTAAATCCCAAGCCACGCCAGAACCTCTTAACATGGGTCCTGTATATCCCAGTTGAGAAGCACGCTCTGGTGAAATCACACCAATACCAACCGTTCGTTGTTTCCAAATTCGATTATCTGTCAACAAGGTTTCGATATCATCAACGTGAGAAATAAAGTTATCACAAAAATCTTCTAAGAAATCTAATAAAGAACCTTGGCGATTAGCATTTAACTTAGCCACTTCCTCGGCATTATGCCATTTGGAGACTTCATGTTGTGGCATGCTATCAGGTAGATCACGATAAACACCGCCTGGTCGATAATAGGCAGCGTGTAAGCGAGCACCAGAAACGGCTTCATAGGCATCCATTAATGGCTCACGATCTCTAAAGGCATAAAGGAAAACCGTCATGGCACCTATATCTAGTCCATGCGCACCAATCCATAAAAGGTGATTCAGAATGCGTGTGATTTCGTCAAACATTACTCGGATATACTGTGCTCTTTCTGGAACTTTAATGCCTAATAGTTTTTCAATGGCTAAAACATAACCATGTTCATTACACATCATGGACACATAATCCAGGCGATCCATATAGCCAATGCTTTGATTGTAAGGCTTACTTTCAGCCAGTTTTTCAGTGGCACGATGCAGTAAACCTATGTGCGGATCAGCCGCAACCACGGTTTCACCATCTAATTCTAAAATTAAGCGAAGTACACCATGAGCCGCAGGGTGCTGAGGTCCAAAGTTTAAGGTGTAATTACGAATATCAGCCATTGTTATTTTCCCCTGAAACCTGCTCTACAGCTTTTATCTCGGGCAATTCCTTTGCAGATCGGATGACTTTGGGTACCAGAATACGAGGTTCTATAGAGACTTTTTCATAGACACATCGACGTTGATTTGCGTCGTATCTCATCTCTAGGTTACCAATCAATGGGAAATCTTTTCTAAAGGGATGCCCTACAAAACCGTAGTCCGTCAAAATTCTGCGTAAATCAGGGTGACCTTCAAAAAGCAGACCGTAGAGATCGAAAGCTTCCCGCTCATACCAATCGGCACAATTCCAAACTGAGATAATACTCGGCACTAAAGGATAATCTTCATCTTCAGCAAAAACACGGACTCTTAAACGTTGGTTATGTGCCAGAGATAACAAATGAAGTACTGCCGCAAAGCGTGGTTTTTTCCAAGTAGAAACCATTTGAGGCTCTTGATGGACGGCTCGTTCAAAACCAGATTCAGTTGCAGAATCTGTGGTCCAATCATCCACACCATAGGTTAGATAATCAATGCCGCATAAATCAATCAGTTCATCAAAACGAAATTGATCTTTATCTCTTAACTTTTGGCACACATCTAGATATTGAGAGGCATGGACTTCAATGGTGACTTCATTAAAATCTAAAACGGTTTCGGCTAGTTGATCACCAAACTCAGCTATCAGTGCTTGTTGGAGTTGCTTGGGATTCATACCAACGCCCCCTTCTGAATTTTTTCGTTATTTTCAGCAGCGGTGTTTTGGCGTGCAATCGTATTGGTCCGCATAATCTTATTTTTAAGCTGGATAATGCCGTATAACAAAGCTTCTGCGGTAGGCGGACAACCTGGAATATAAATATCGACTGGGACGATACGATCACAGCCGCGTACAACAGAATAAGAATAATGGTAATAACCACCACCATTGGCACAAGAACCCATGGAAATAACCCAACGTGGCTCTGTCATTTGATCATAAACTCTGCGAAGTGCAGGTGCCATTTTATTCGTTAGAGTTCCTGCAACAATCATTACGTCTGATTGTCTGGGGCTTGGACGAAAGATAATGCCAAAACGGTCAATGTCATAACGAGAAGCACCTGCCTGCATCATTTCAACCGCACAACAGGCTAAACCAAAACTCATTGGCCACATGGAACCTGTACGAGCCCAGTTGATAACTGAATCCAGAGTAGTAGTGACCACTCCCTCTTTGAGAATGCCCTCTATTCCCATTCCAGCGCTCCTTTTTTCCACTCATAAATGAAGCCGATAACCAATAGGCCAAAAAACACCATCATACTCCAGAATCCAAACCAGCCAATATTGTCAAGAACAACGGCCCAAGGAAACAGGAATGCAACTTCCAGATCGAAAATAATAAACAGAATGGCGACGAGGTAAAAACGCACGTCAAACTTCATACGTGCATCTTCAAAGGCATCGAAACCACATTCGTAAGGTTTGAGTTTGTCTTCGTCAGGCTTGTGAGGGCCCATAATGAAACCAGCGCCTATGGCTACAACGCCAATACCGACACCGATGAGAATGAAAACCAGAATTGGCAGATAGTTTTCCAACATATGCGAGCCCTTATTGAATCATTTCATTCGAAAGTGTATGGAATGAGGTTCCGCTACACTCTTTAATTAGCCGACTAGAAGCCTGTCCTAGAAAGTTTGAATTTTTTTTCATCCAGTCAATTTAAACCTTTTGGGAAAAAATAAAGTCTTACTTTACTGGGACTATTCTTTTTTGAATTTTTTTCTTATGACTTAAACTCATATTAAAGTGCATGTCACGTAATGAATTAAAGTACTTTTCATCCAGACTCAGCGTCGAACCTAGGAGCCTGTCCGAGATTTTAAATATGGTACCGAAGGCCGGACTTGAACCGGCACGGCTTACGCCACTAACCCCTCAAGCTAGCGTGTCTACCAATTCCACCACTTCGGCATAAAATTTTTTTCAAACCAGTCTCGGAGCCTGTCCGAGAATAGGCTCCTAGCAACAGAGAAATTTTATTTATCTGTTGGAGGAATGTCTTGCCTTTCTTGTTTAACAGCAGGCTCTGCAACCGCTTTTTCTGCCTCAGCTTTAACGGTTTCCGCTTTTTCTGTCTCAGCTTTAACGGCTTCCGCTGGTGCCTTGGTGTCTGTCGCTTTTACATCCACCTTGTCTGAATTAATTTCTGTATCCGCAGCTGGGATGCCAGTTTCAGCTGGATTAGGTGCTTCAACAGTCATGGTCTTTTCAATTTTACTTGCTGTATCCTGCACACCCTTATTTTTCTGAGTGGTCAAATAAGCAAGTGATAAAGCGATCAAAAAGAATGCAGTAGCCAAAACGGCGGTTGAACGGGTTAAAAAGTTGCCAGCACCCGCTGAACCAAAAACAGTTGCAGAGGCACCCGCGCCAAAAGAAGCACCCATATCTGCGCCTTTACCGTGCTGAACCAAAATCAATCCAACTAAGGCTACGGCAACAATCATAAAGGCCATTAATAAAATTTCGTACATAATCTTCCTGTTTCTTTAAACGTCTAGTATTTAACTTCTACAAATGGCTAAAAATGAATCGGCCTGTAATGAGGCTCCACCTATTAAACCACCATCTATGTCTACTTGAGAGAATAACATCTGTGCATTCTCTGCATTGACACTGCC
>PCTP01000148.1:8929-12369 GCA_002770795.1 Gammaproteobacteria bacterium CG22_combo_CG10-13_8_21_14_all_40_8
AAGGGGGATTTTATTCGCCACATCACCTGCTTCTTTTTTCAACCAGTTTCTAATGAACTGATGTATTTCTTGAGCCTGTTCTGGACTAGCTGTCAATCCAGTTCCTATCGCCCAAACCGGCTCATAGGCGATAACAGCAGAAACCATTTGTTGCACTGTATTGGTTTTTAATATTGCTCGCAACTGCTCATCAATCACTTCAAGCATTTGATTTCGTTCTCTTTGCTCCAGAGTCTCACCAACACAAAGCACTGGAATCATTCCTTGTTTTAACACGGCTTGAAATTTTGCAGCGACTCTTGCGTTGGTATCACCAAACAATGAGCGTCTTTCAGAATGACCCACCAGCACATAGTTTACACCAAAATCCGTCAGCATACTGGCTGAAACTTCACCAGTAAAAGCGCCTTTTTCATGTTCACAGATATTCTGAGCACCTAACTGGATATTGGTATCATGCAACATCTCTACCATGGGTGCTATATAAACCAAAGGCGGACAAACAACTACTTTAGCTGAAGCTGGTTGTTGTTCCAGTCCTTTTTTTATAGACTCTATCAGTAAACAGTTACTTTCCGTGGAACCATTTAACTTCCAATTACCTATGACCAGGCGTTCACGCATAAAATTAAGACTCCTGTTCCATAGCCGTCAGCATTCAAAATACTCGCTGACATACCTATCTGTAAGCGGGCGCAATATTACAAGAGTCAAAAAGAACTTACAAGCAAAAAGCGCAGCATCTGATGCCAGATTGTAAATTTTTCAAATATTTCTAACGATTTCAGCCAATCTTTCTGCGGATGCGCTAATTTCGCTCATTTCAACCCCCTCCACCATGATCCTGATCAAGGGTTCGGTGCCAGAGGCTCTTAAAAGGACTCTCCCTCGATTTTTTAAGAGGTTTTCCTCCACTTTTACTGCCTGTTTGATGATTTGGTTTTTCATGGGCTGCATTCTTTTAGCCACAGAGACATTGATAAGTACCTGAGGCATGATCTCCAATCCCTCCAATGCTTGATGGAGCTCAAGGTTTGCTCTCACTAAATTCACCAATACCTGTAAAGCGGCAATAATTCCATCACCGGTGCTGGTGACCTCTCGGCAAATAATGTGTCCCGAAGATTCGCCGCCGAGTTGCCAGTTATTTTCTTTTAACATCGCCATCACATGACGATCACCCACATCTGAACGTAAAAATGGAATATCCAGCTGGGATAAAGCTTGCTCCAATCCCAAATTGCTCATCAATGTACCCACAACCCCACCTTCAAGCAGCCCCTGTTTTTTCAGCTGAGAAGCTAATATATAAATGATCTGATCTCCATCAATAATATGACCAAACCGATCAATCATCACGACTCGGTCGCCATCACCATCAAAGGCAATACCCAAATCAGCTTGTTGTTCTAAGACTATATCTCGCAGTTTTTCAGGATGAGTAGAACCACATTGATAATTGATATTGATACCATCTGGTGAAGCGGCAGTGGTAATCACTTTAGCTCCCAGCTCTTCAAATACTGCTGGTGCAATATTGTAGGTAGCCCCATTGGCGCAATCCAGCACGATTTTCAAACCTTTTAAGGATAAGTTTCTGGGCACGCTACTTTTGCAAAATTCGATATAACGACCTCTTGCATCATTTAAACGTCGCGCTTTACCGAGTTGATCTGTCGCTACGGTACTCATCGTCTGATTGAGCCAATACTCAATCTGTAATTCAATTTCATCATCCAGCTTGGAGCCATCATCGCTAAAAAACTTGATGCCATTATCAAAATAAGGATTATGTGAGGCGCTGATAACGATACCAGCACAGGCTCTAAAGGTTTGAGTTAAATAGGCAATTCCCGGTGTTGGCATAGGGCCAAGCAGGACAGCATCAACACCCGCAGCAATCAAACCCGCTTCCAGTGCCGACTCAAACATATAGCCCGAAATTCTGGTATCTTTACCAATTAACACTTTTTTGTTGCCCGCGCCCGCGAGAGCCTTACCTGTGGCCCAGCCTAAGCGTAAAGCAAAATCGGCAGTGATAGGATATTCTCCAACTTTTCCGCGTACACCATCTGTTCCAAAGTATTGTCGAGTCATCTAAAAACCTTTATAGGGGGAACTATCAATTAGCCATTTAGCGTCTGCAATATTTTCAGGGCATCAACTGTTTCGGCTACATCATGCACTCTTAAAATTTTAACACCCGATTGCACCGCTAAGATAGCAGCGGTAACACTCGCGACCATTCGCTCTGCAACAGCTTTACCGGTTATTTCACCCAGCATAGACTTTCGTGAAACACCACAAAGAACGGGATAATCTTTGCTAATGATTTTAGGTAGCTCTTTAAATAATTGCACATTATGATGAATTTTCTTACCAAAACCAAATCCTGGATCTAAAATAATATTCTCTCGGCGAATCCCTGCCAACTCTGCCTGTTTTGCTCGAGCTAAAAGGTAGCTGAGAACCTCGTCTGTTACATTTTCATAAGCAGCATGATCCTGCATGGTTTCAGGCATTCCTTTCATGTGCATTAAACACACTGGGAGATTGGCAGACGCAAGCAATTCTAAAGCACCAGGCGATTCCAGAGCGGTAACATCATTAATCATAGAAACCCCCTCAGCAATAGCGAGCTGCATCACCTGGGTTTTTCTAGTGTCGACTGAAATCGCACAATCCATCCCTTTTAGGGCTTGCAACAAAGGAATTATCCGATCAATCTCTTGTTGCACAGTAACAGTTTTAGCCCCAGGCCTAGTGGATTCCCCACCAATATCCACAATATCAACACCTTGAGAAATCATGAGCTCAACTTTTTCACAAGCTTTTTCAGGTTCTATAAAAGAACCACCATCAGAAAATGAATCAGGGGTAACGTTTAAAATCCCCATCACCAAAGGTTTAGTGCTAGTTAAATTTATTTTTTGGAATGAGGAATGACTCATGTATTAATGGTAAATCACAGTGAAAATTATAGAGATGGTGCATTCTACCTCATTTCTGCCTAATATCTTAATATTATCCTAAAAACAGCGGATCCCCAAAGGTCAGCATTTCAATAGGAACAAAAGGTATTTCACAGAAGCACAAATATAAAAAATTTGGTGCATTGGTCAATCGAAGTTATAATCCCAACACTTTAATTAATAAGGCAACATTATGGCTGGCATGACTCCTTTATTTGGTTTATTTGCTAAATCTCCTCTAGGACCTATTCAACAGCATATGGATCTGGTTTCTAAAACAGCAAAATTATTACCGAGCTTCTTTGCTGAGTCTCAAGCAGGTGCTTGGAAAAATGCAGAAACTATTTACAAAGAAATCTGTGCTTATGAAAGTCAGGCAGATGCTGTTAAACGAGAGTTAAGATTAAACCTCCCTAAAGGTCTATTCCTAGCTGTTTCACGTACAGACTTGTTAGATCTTTTGAGCAA
>PCTP01000094.1:0-5700 GCA_002770795.1 Gammaproteobacteria bacterium CG22_combo_CG10-13_8_21_14_all_40_8
TATGGGCTAATTGTACCATTTTAGGCTCAATAATTGAACATTTTAATAACTCAATACTGCTATTTTTGCCTTTTAATTCAATGCGTTATACGTTTTCGGTCAGGCACTGTCTATTAACTGCAAAACTAGAGTTTGATCTACCCACATGAAATAGCGAGGAACCCTAATATTCCTAAAAATTTATTATTGAACAAACCCTATACTTCAAAAGCGCTGATCAAATTTGTGGATGACTTATTAAAGCTTTAGTCATCATGTAGATCCTTTAGTATTTCGAATGCTCACAAGTATGAAATCATGGTAGGATCATTATCCATCTACTCTGGCTGAAATTGTTTGCCATGTTAAGAATTAACGAAATTAAATTGCCCCTTAATCACCATGAAAGCGATCTTATGGATGCCATTGCTTTGCAATTGCAGATTAAAAAAACACAAATTCAGCAGGTGCATATTTTTAAACGCAGTTATGATGCGAGAAAAAAGCAGAATATTTTACTGATTTATCAAATAGATGTTCAATTGGAACCTGCGTTAGAAGAGAGTATTTTAAAGCATATTCCCCAAAATACTCAAATTATTAAAAGCCCTAATTGTGATTACCAACTTCCTATGCAATGGACTGCTTTTCCATTCTCTCAACAAACTCGTCCAATTGTTATTGGTTTTGGCCCTTGTGGTATTTTGGCTGCCCTGGTTTTAGCGCAAATGGGTTTAAAACCTATTGTGCTTGAGCGAGGTAAAGAAGTGAGACAGCGCACTAAAGATACTTGGGAGTTATGGCGTCAATGCAAACTCAATACAGAATCTAATGTGCAATTTGGTGAAGGCGGGGCTGGGACTTTTTCCGATGGTAAACTCTATAGCCAAGTGAAGGACAAAAGGTTTTTGGGACGAAAGGTATTACAGGAATTTGTTAAAGCGGGTGCGCCAGAGGAAATTCTTTTTGTGAGTAAACCGCATATAGGGACTTTTAAATTAGTCAGCATGGTTGAAAATATGCGTGCTGAGATTGAACGTTTAGGGGGGGAAATCCGTTTTGAGTCTAAAGTGACTAAAATTCATCGCAATAAACGTCCTTCTACCACAAAATCTGATCAAGACCTCGGTCAAGTTTCTGGCGTAACACTGGCTAATGGTCAAACACTTTCTTCAAACCATATAGTTTTGTGCATAGGACATAGTGCGCGTGATAGTTTTGAGATGTTATTACAACAGGGTGTGTATATAGAACCTAAACCATTTTCCATTGGTTTTAGGATTGAACATCCTCAATCGGTGATTGATCAAGCGCGCTTTGGGCACAATGCAGGACATCCTATTTTGGGGGCTGCAGATTATAAATTAGTCCATCATTGTGCGAACGGACGTTCGGTGTATAGTTTCTGTATGTGTCCTGGGGGGACTGTTGTCGCTGCAACTTCTGAAGAAAATGCAGTCGTGACCAATGGCATGTCACAGTATTCTCGAAATGAACGCAATGCCAACGCGGCGATTGTGGTGGGCATTACCCCTGAACAGGATTATCCTGAACATGTGTTGGCGGGCATTGATCTACAAAGAAAACTAGAGCAGTTTGCTTATCAATTAGGGGGCGGAGATTATAGAGCCCCAGCTCAACGTGTGGGAGATTTTTTGAAAAATCGACCCACTGTGGAAGGGGCTGGTGTGATTCCTTCTTACAAGCCCGGGGTGAAATGGTGCAATCTCTCTGAGGCTCTGCCTGCATTCGCTATTGAAGCGATTCGTGAAGCACTTCCTGTTTTTGAAAGGCAGATTAAAGGCTATGCCATGGATGATGCGATTCTCACCGCCGTTGAGACACGCACTTCTTCCCCCATTTGTATCAAACGTGGAAAAGATTTTCAAAGCATTAATACCCAAGGCTTATATCCGGCAGGAGAAGGCGCAGGCTATGCCGGCGGGATTTTGTCAGCAGCTATTGATGGGATAAAAATCGCAGAAGCTATTGCAGAGGATTTCAGGAAAGAACAGA
Organism: Gammaproteobacteria bacterium CG22_combo_CG10-13_8_21_14_all_40_8; assembly: GCA_002770795.1. Lineage (GTDB taxonomy): Bacteria > Pseudomonadota > Gammaproteobacteria > Enterobacterales > 21-14-all-40-8. The sequence continues at coordinate 1,996 of PCTP01000094.1, forward strand.
GCTGATTCAGCCATCCAACCAAAAGAATGTGGAAGATTGCAACCCACAGTTTAACAAGGATAGGCTAATTCAATTTTTTAACACATAACTAATACTACAAGCCTCATGAAAAGCATAACTTTAGAACAACAAGAAACAAATCATCTCAAGTCAAAATCCAGTTATAACAAAAAACCATCCCCAGCGCAGCGAATATAGGTATAATATTGAATCAAATTTACAGGATAAATCGTATTCTTTATGAGCCTTAAACATTGCATTATTCATAAAATAGAACGTTTACAGCCTGCCGCTGATGTGGTTGTGACCTTAGCGGATGGCGAGTTAGATGTTCAAGGCAGTATTTTTTCTTTGTATGAGCAATTGCGGGTACGCTATATGCGTAGTGCTCAAAAACGTTACGGACATTTCGATCCTGAGCAGTCAGCGAATCCTTTACCGGGTTTAATTAAAGACCATTTATCTGAAAAATCGACCTTTGTGAGTTTGACTAAGGGGATTATGGCACAGATGAAATCCAGTTATGAGAAAGTGGATGAGCCCTTCAGCGCTCATGTGCTGATCGCTATGACAGAGGTGAATTTAAGACCTGAATTGTATATTTTTTGGGTAAATCATGAAGAAGTGATGCAAATCAGTTCCGATTTAAAAGTATCAAATACGCGTTATATCAATACATCTAAAATCCAGTTTGTGGCTAAGGTTAAGCTGGATGATTTTGCCGACAATGAAACTCAGCGTTATCTTTCTGTTTATACCAATCGAGGCAATAAAGATCTGACACAGGCATTTTTGCATTTTTGTGGTTTTGTTGCTGGTGTCGATATGGCGAAAGAAACGGCAGAATTTTTACAAATTGTGGATCAATTTAGTGAAGAAATCCCTCCAGAAACTGTGCTGACTTATAAAGATAAGTTATTGGAATACTGCGTTGAGCAGGATAAGGTAGGGATGCCTGTCGTGTTGGATGAACTGTCTCAGCTGATTAATGAAGATGAACCTGAGCACTTTTCTCGTTTTGTGAGTCAACAACAAACCGAACCCCAAGCGGAGTTTTACACCGATCGTTCTTGCTTAAAAAAATACCTAAGGTATTATGGACGGGATAAAAATCTCAGCATTAGTTTTTCATCAAATATGTTTGGTCATCAAATTCATTATAATAATGATGCAGATATATTGACCATCAAGCAAATCCCCAAATCTCTAAAAGCACAAATTAAAAAAAATAATGAACGATAGAATAGTCATATAAGTTACTGAGATATAGTATGAATTTTGAACTTCAAGCTTTTTTAAATCAATGTCAGAAATCTAGTGCGGATTCTTATCGTGCTTTTATGACATTATTGGAGGCTTTACAGCAAACCGATACCCAAAGATCTGCTAGGCAGTTTTTGAGTATTTTAAAAGAACAGTGTCAGGGCGATTTGACTGAAAAATTTCATTTTCAATTTATCCAACAAGACATACTCGATCATTTTGATCAAACACGCACTTTAGAACTATTGCAATTCCCTAGTACATTTTTACCCGAAGATTGGTCATTTACTTTTTACGAAGGCTTAGTGCGTTATCCAGAAACAGAATATAAAGATAAAAAATTGGTCGAACTGGGCTGTGGTATTGGTTGGATAAGTTTGGCTCTTGCTATTCGTTATTTACCTGAAAAAATGGTGGGGTTAGATATTAATCCTAAAGCCATTAGTTGCTCAAAACTCAATCTTTATTTGAATGGATTAAATGATGAAGGAGACCTTGTTCTACTGGATAACCAAGTTTCATTATTGGATATTCTTTCTTATCAAGAATCCGATTTACTGAATGTTTTTGTTGATAAACCACATTATTTCGACAAAATAATCGGTTGTATTCCTCAGGTTCTAAACCCAGAGCCGGAAGTCATGGAAACCTTAATTGCCGACTCCTCGACAGATGAGTATTTGCATTCTTTAAGTAATTACACGGCTTTTCAAGGCTATGTAGAGGATCAGTTTGGCTTAGGGCTCATTGCCAGAGCCGTTGAACAATCGATTGCATTATTAAAACCTAATGGAAAATTAATTTTAAATTTGGGAGGGCGCCCCGGTCGTTCAGTACTTGAGAGATTGATGCAACGACGTGGCTTTGCCGTGAGAAGAATTTGGCAAACGCAAGTAGAGCAAGCCGCTGATACCGATATTGATGCCCTCGTGGAAATTGAAAAACACACCGATCATCGTTTTGAGTTTTATATGTCTAAAAATGGTGGTGCAACTATAGATGCGAGAACTGCTCATGCCTTGGCAGGGGCGGGTGGTCAAATTTTCCACTCTGTAGATGTCTACGAAGCTAAAATGTTTATACCAGATGATACCAAAGTTATTTATGAAACCATTCATCAGTTGGATTGCGACAGATTAAAAAGTGCGGTTGACTTGACCTATGATCGGTTAGAAGATGCAGAAGAACGCTATAAGTTTTTATCAACCTTAACGCAATGGTTACAAAAAATTGAATCTCTTCCTTATGAAGAGACTGCTGGTTTAGTTAAATTTCGCCTACAGGTTGCGGAGTATTTCAATTATTATCATCGAGTGAGTGTGAATGAAAACCAGGTATTGATTAGTCCAGGACGTAGTGATCTATTAAATAATTTACTGGTGAGTTATCAACCGCACTTAACCTTAGTGGCGAAACCTTTGAAGCCACTTATTTCCAGGAGGGAGCTGAACAGCCTAGAGCTATTAGAGGTTCCCACGCGCATTGAGTTACAATTGCAGCTAATTAAAGCTCTACAGCCTCAATGTTTAATTACCCAGTTAGATGCCGACCAAATTCAATCGCGCCATTTAGTGGAACAGTTGATTCAGGTTTGTCATGATCATCAAACTTTATTGGTTTTGGATATTTCACAGTGGATGGAGCTTTCTAGTCACCCGGAGACAAATGGACTTTATACCTATTTGAGTGAAAAAGGACTTTCAGAAAATTTAATGATCATTGCTGAGCTGATTAATAATAAGGTTTATCGGGATTATTCGTTAAATATCGTCCTCACCAATAACCAACATATTTATCGTAATTTGTTAGATGCAGCGGAGCTCACCTATAGCCGCACAGCGGTATTAACCCAAATTTATTATGCCAATTTATTAGAAGAATTATTATATTTTCAACGAACACGCCAAGTAAAAAAAACCAACACCAATAATTTTATGCCTTCAAGCTGCACTGTGATGAGGCTGTCACCCCAGGCCGAGCAAGCGTTTAAATCACCCGCACTTGTAGGAAATCATTTGCAATTTAATCCACAAAGTATACGTTTGGATTTCGGTGAAAATGAATTAGTTGCGCCAGCTATTTTAAAAGAAGTTTTGTTAGAAAGCTTTTTAGTGAGACATTTTCCTGCCGATGAAGCTTCACCAGAACAAGTTATAGCCGATATGCTACAACAGCGTTTTGGTTTTAAAAAATCCACCTATGCCCAAATGCTTTTTTCGGAAGGTGTGGCACCATTGTTCGCTGCTTTGTTAAAACTTTGTGCCTTAGAAGAGCAAACTCTGTTGATGCCTACAGGCTGTTATGGCTATTTTCGGGCTGCAGCGCAGTTTCATAACGTTAAAGTCGAGATGATTGAAACCGATGAAACATTTGACTTTAAGCTTCAACCTGAGCAAATAGAAAAAGCCATGAAAACTCATCCTAAAGCTTGGTTGTTTTTGA
>PCTP01000094.1:5766-12171 GCA_002770795.1 Gammaproteobacteria bacterium CG22_combo_CG10-13_8_21_14_all_40_8
TTGCCGCAGCTCAACAATGTACAGTTATCATGGACAGTATTTTTTCTGGGCTAGAGTTTGACCATTCTGGTTATTGGGAACTTGATCATCTTGTGCAAAAATTTGTGTATTCTACTCAAGCACGCTTGGTATTAATTTCAGGTGTGGCAAAAGAATATGCCGCTGGTGGTTTACGCTTTGGCTATGCTTGGTCCGCTAATCGTGAATTGATGCAAAGTTTGCAAAGTTTAAAACACCGAAAAATTCATTATACTTTAGGTTATGCTGCGCGTGAATTGTTTCAGGCGCATGTGCAACAAGAACCACGCTTAGTACAACATTTGCAAACACAAAAAGCGTTGTTGGCAGAACGCGCGAAACGCTTAACAGAAATTCTACAAGCCAAAGGATGGCAAGTGCTAAAACCTAGCGGCGGATTATTTTTAGTGGCAAAGCCACAAAAATACATTGAAGAAAATCAACTGGATGCCACAAAGGGGGCTGATCAAATGGTTGCTTTCCTCTTTGAACAACAAAACCTCGCTGTGAACAACTCAACTTGGACAGGCTTGCCAGGTTATTGCCGATTTGTATTATCTGTATCTGAGCAATCATTTAACGAGGCATTGTTACGATTGCAAATGTTGACTGATTAGAAAAGGCTATTTGCTTTCACCTCTTGGGTTGCGCCGAAAAAGCTTTTGAGTTCAGTGGGATAGATATTTTCTATTCTAGGGAATAACAATCTTTGTACATAACAATCTTTGTACTCATAAACAGGGGATATTTGCCGCAAAATGGTTGTTAATTCTTGTTTTTAATGCATTTTAAGCATTTTTTGGTGAAATGAACTATCATTAATCTATGGGTCAACAAGTCAAATAGCGACGATGCTAAGACAGTTTTTAATAGGAATGATACTTTTTTTAGGCAACTGTTTGGCTTTTGGCGCCGAACATGTTGTTTTGCAACTCAAATGGGAGCATGGATTTCAGTTTGCTGGTTACTATGCCGCTAAATGGCAGGGTTACTATGAGGATGAAGGCTTTGATGTTGATATCCGCTCTGCAACTCGCGAGGATGGTAGCTTACTTATTCCCATAGAAGAAATGAAGCAGGGACGGGCGCAATTTGCCATTGGTGCTTATGATATTTTAATTGGTCTCGATCAAGGGCAAGATTTAGTTATTCTTGCCCCATTTTTTCAAAAAAACCCGATTGCAATTTATTCCTTAAAGAAAACCCCCATCGACAGCATCAACCAGTTGGCTCAATATCGCATTGCTGTCGTGCCAGAAGATGCAATCAAAATTGATATTGAAACATTATTCAAATCTCGTGGTTATCCATTAAGTGATATTCACTTTGTGAATGAGCCGGTTACCCTTCAAACATTGATAGACAATAAAGCGGATGCCATTGTCACCTATCAAATCTCAGCTCATATACAATCTGAAGAATTAGGGGCGCAACTCAATGTTCTTTATCCTGATGATTATGGTCTTAGCTCTTATGGTGATACTTTGTATGCCAGTGGTGAGTATTTAAAAAGCCATCCAATTGCTGCGCAGAGATTTTTAAGAGCGACAAGGAAAGGATGGGAATATGCATTAAAACATCGTATTGAAATGGCCAATAAAATATCAGAAGAGCTACCTAGAAACTTAATCCACTATAAAGATATCCATAGTTACAACCTAAGCTGTTCAAAGATGATTGAGTCTATTGTGGAATACCCTCAAACTCCACTTGGCCAAAATAATCTTGATCGCTGGTACATGATGAATGAAAAGTTAAAAGAGCTGGGTATCATTTCTTCTCATTTAGATGAAAACCGTATCTATCAAGGTGTGAAATATCAAGAGGAGGATAGGTCTCAACGCTTACCTTTATTCTTGATGTTAGTTTTAGTCGTCCCCGTCATCTTTTATTTTTGGTATCGAAAGAATTTAATGGTGACAATCTTGTTGTTGATCTGTGGTGCAATTCTAGTCGAATTAGAAATTGAAAATAGTGAGCAGTTAGAGGCTAGGCAATCATATAAAATTCAAGCTCTCCGAAAAATCAATGAATTTGGTTCAAAGTTACAAGTTTTATTAAAAAATGAAATGGCTATTTTGAAAAGTGCTTCGGTCTATATTTCCTTGAATCCAGATTTAGATGAAAATCAAATGAAGCAGTATTTTAGGGAAATATTTAAAACAGGGCATTTATCTTCGCATGTTGCTGTCGCAAAAGACTTGGTCATAGGTTTTATCTACCCTTTAGAGGGTAATGAGAAGGCACTCGGGTTGGATTATCGTAAAAACAACGAGCAACGTCACATAGTAGAGCAAGTGGTTAAAACGGGGAAAACATTGTTGGCGACTAACGTCAACTTGGTTCAAGGAGGCCAAGGGATGATCGTTAGAATGCCTATTTATACCTCAGAGGGAAAACAACGAAAAGTCTGGGGAATTATTTCGGGTATTATTAAAGAGAATAGCCTGTTTAATGCCGCCAATATCAATAGTCTAGCGAATGAATTTAAAGTCGCTATTCGTAATATGGATAGGCTGGGGATAGAAAGTAATGCAATCTATGGAGATCAAAACATTTTTAATGATCCGAGTAAAGTTGAAATTGCCATTGGAATGGGGGGAGGTATTTGGCATCTTGCTTTGAATGAAAATGGTGGTAATACTATTTCGAGTAGTAATATTAATCGATATAGATGGTTTGTTTTTTTAATGACGGTATTCCTCTGCATCTTTATCTTCTATCGATTCAAAACTGAAAAGATGAGTCGTTTGCTAAAGCATAAGATTCAGGAAGATCAAAAATTATTAAAACAAGTAGAACTTGTGGCTAAAATCGGTGGATGGAAAATAAACCAACAGCTACATTTTATTCATTGGACGCATCAAACTTCGTTGCTGATTGGTGAGGCAGATACTTTTCAACCTAAAGCCTTCGAAGATATTTTTCAATGTATGGAGCCCAATTCAATTTATTTTATGAAGACTAATATAGAAAGATGTTTTCAAAAAAATAAGGATTTTGATCTTGAAGTGAAATTAATTAAAAACTCAAGTGAAACAACTTGGTTAAGAGTCATTGGTAAGTCTGAAAAAGAAAATAATGAAACCTTTGTAACAGGCCTATTCCAAGACGTATCCGATAGAGTATTAAGCTCCCAAATAATAGAACATCAGGCCACTTACGACTCATTAACCAATCTACCAAATCGTGTATTGTTTAATGATCGTTTAATCAATGCTATCGAGAATGCGAACAGAACCCATACCAAAGTTGCCTTGCTGTTTATTGACCTTGATCACTTTAAGGAGATCAATGATAACTATGGGCATCAAATGGGGGACATACTTTTGATAGAAACTTCGAAAAGGATTAAAAGTTGTTTACGTGAATCTGACACGGTTTCTCGATTAAGTGGAGATGAATTTGGTGTCGTGAATATTAATGTGAATCATTATAAAGATATTTTAAAGGTGGTAGAAAAAATCAAAGAAACCTTGAAAAAACCTTTTGAGTTAGGTCATAACACTGTTTTTTGTAGTTTGAGTATCGGAATCTCAATCTATCCAACGGATAGCGTCGATGCAGAAAACTTATTGCGCAATGCCGATCAAGCCATGTACGAGGTAAAGCGTCATGGCCGAAATGGATGGCAATTTTATACTCAGGATATTCAAAGAAAATCCGAGAAAAGACATGCTATGTTTAATTCATTAAGTAAAGCGATTGATAACGATGAGTTGGATGTTTATTTTCAACCTATTTTGGAACTATCAACTAACCGTTTAGTGAAATGTGAATCTCTGGTGAGATGGAAGCATGAATCTAAATTTATCTCGCCAGAGGAATTTATAGGGTTAGCAGAAGAAACCGGCTTGGTGAATAAAATCGATTTATTCGTTTTAAAAAAATCCATTGAAGTACTAAGTAGATTGAAAGAAAAAAATAAGAAGGTTGAACTATCCGTCAATGTATCTCCAAGATTATTTCATGCTAAAGATCATGCATTAAAAATTTGGATGAAAATGATGGAGCAAGCGAAAAAAAAGATAGATGTGACTGTAGAAATTACGGAACGATTGTTATTTGATGATACTGAGCAAACGCTCTATGTCTTAAATCAATTGAGAGATATGGGCGTTAAAATTGCAATCGATGATTTTGGAACAGGATATTCCTCTCTAAGCTACTTGTTCAAATTCAATGTTGATATCATCAAAATAGATCGTGCTTTTGTCAGCGAAATTGGTAAGGATTCTTCTGCTGAAGCATTGATTGAAACCATATTGATTATGGCCCAAAAACTCAATATCGAGGTGGTTGCTGAGGGAATTGAAACGCTGGAAGAGAGACGGTTTTTGGAGAATCTACATTGTCATTTTGGTCAAGGATATCTTCTGGGAAAACCTTTGTCTGAAATTGATTTTGAAGCTTTTAGCGAGTTAAATATATGACGCTTTTTATCTCTCTTTCCGTATTTCTTTTTTTCACACCAACCATAATACCTTTAGTTTTTTTATTAAGATGAATCTTTAATCTTAAGGTGAAGTAGAATTACTTTTCTAAATACTCTGGATAGGGATTTTCAACAGAATATTTAAGCTCATTGCTAAAAGCAGATAATTTAATTCCCTGTTGAGTGATTTTTAGATCATTTTCGTCCATTACCGATGTGCCAAAATCATAGACCAAATGAATATTTCCTTCTATCACTCTCTTATCATAACTGTCGGCGGCCATTCTCACCGCTGAGTTTTGGTTGTGATAAGCCGCAATAGCAGACTCCCCATATTTATTCTGTAGCATTTTCATGGTTACAGCTGGTGATAATATCAATGCTGTAGCATTGTTTCCGCCAAATCCTTTAGCATTCAATAAGGATGCTTTGATTTCACTCCCTTTTTCACCTACAAATTTGTGAGACAGGGTAAATTCTAAATTGGAGGTATAAACATCACTTGCTAGGTGATCGATTGACTGTATGGAAGGAATATAGCCATATTGCCAAACACCTAATGCACAAGTTAATTGATCACCGCCAGAGGGTCCTAATGAATGGCCTATATAGGACTTAATTGCGGTGACAGGCCAATGTTCTATATTAAAGGTTTTGGCCACTTCATTTAATATATGAGACTCACTGACTCGATTTTGCGGTGTGCCTGTGCCATGGGCATGAACATAGGACTGTTTTGCACCGTCTTTTCCTAATAACTGCTGGGCTAAAGCCATGCTTTTGGCGACGGTAATGTAATTTCCTATACCAGGTGAAGAGATGGATTTCTTATTGGCATCAGCGTTGATAAACACATCTGGAACAGAGCCGTAGATGGTTGCCCCTAACTTGAGCGCCAATTCATCATCCATCAGTACGAAAAATTGCGAAGACTCACCAATCGTAAAACCTGCATTATCGGAAAATGGACGGCAACTTCTGCGTAGATCCGCTGTTTCGCTATTATCCAGTTTAGCAATCTGACTATCTTCAGATAGGGCTCCCATGGCTCTGAATCCTTCCATAATCTCAGGTTCAACACCTGCTTCTGCACTACCGACAATCACGATGCGCGAGCGACCTGATTGAATATCATGCATTCCTTGACGCAAGTTATAGTGAAAGGTCGCACAAGCCCCCATATTGGTGCCAGTGGTTCCTACACTATTGATGATATAGCCATTAATAAAATCTGCAGGCATTTGGGTCAGCATTAAAGGGAGTTGTTTTGAGCTAATGCGTCCACCTTTATGCCATGACTGCAACATGCCTCGGCCGCCAAAGTCATCTAATTGACCTACCGCTGAACCTGCATAGACTGAAATTTCATCGGGTTGAATATGAGACATTAAAGTATTCCATTCGATACCAATGGATTGAATGGCATCAGAGGCTCCAAACACAGAAAGTTGAATACCTTTGGGGTGATTTCTTGAATTATAATGTGCGCCCGCATTAAAGCCTGTGGGTAATTGTCCTGCGCTGGATACTTTGGCTTCGGTGGTATCTTCAAATAAAACATCAAGAGAGCCTGTGACCGTTACTTTTAGTTGGTTGCCATCTTCGACAATGGTCCAATTTTCGGGTATTTGATTGGGTAGTTGTCGTTTAGAGAGTGTAAAACTGATAGGGGTCTCACCTAAATTTAGAGTTGATTTACAATTGGTGCTGATGTTATCTAAATCAAATGTTTGTTTTTCAATCTTTCTGATTAAGGTATGCTCAAGCATAAACTCTTTATCATCAGCCTGTTCCAGACCCATTAATGTACTCAAGCCTTGAAACATCGGTTGTGTCTCGGTTTGAGGGAGTACATCATGCACCATACGTCGGTATCCATGATGAAAGGAACTTCGACCCGCAGGATTAATACCACCAAAACCGACAATCACTGGTAATTTTTTCACGCTCAA
>PCTP01000031.1:0-3056 GCA_002770795.1 Gammaproteobacteria bacterium CG22_combo_CG10-13_8_21_14_all_40_8
TAATGCCATTTTAAGTGAATCGATAAAGATTTCTGCCTCAGATATCCATATTGAAACCTTTGAAAATAACCTACAAATTCGTTTTCGTGTCGATGGCATTCTTCGCACAGTTCTGGAACCCAACCGTAAATTAGCCCCACTTTTAGTGTCCAGAATCAAGGTGATGGCGAGAATGGATATCGCTGAAAAGCGTGTCCCTCAAGATGGTCGCATCGCATTACGAATTGCAGGACACGCAGTAGATGTGCGGGTTTCTACCATGCCCTCAAGTTATGGCGAAAGGGTTGTTTTGCGACTGCTGGACAAACAAGCTGGGCGTTTTGGTTTTGAGCAACTGGGCATGGAGCAAAGCTTAGAGGCTTTATTCAAAGATATGTTATTTAAACCCCATGGAATTATTTTGGTAACTGGCCCTACGGGTTCAGGAAAAACCACGACGTTATATGCTGGATTGACCTTGCTGAATGACCAAACACGCAATATTTTGACCGTTGAAGATCCCATTGAATATCAATTAGATGGCATTGGTCAAACTCAAGTAAATACTAAAGTAGAGATGACGTTTGCTCGTGGACTTCGCGCCATGCTGCGGCAAGATCCCGATGTGGTCATGGTGGGTGAAATTCGAGATCTGGAAACTGCACAGATTGCTGTTCAAGCCAGTTTGACGGGTCACTTGGTGCTTTCAACCTTACATACAAACTCCGCCGTGGGTTCCATCACACGACTGGAGGACATGGGCATTGAATCATTCCTACTATCTTCCAGTGTTTTGGGTATTTTAGCCCAACGCTTGGTTCGTGTACTTTGTCATGAATGTAAAGAAGCCTTTGTGCCTGATGAGCACCAAGCTGGACTCTTAAATATCGAACTTGATGGTCATGTACACTTCTATAAAGCCAAGGGTTGTAGTGAATGTAACTATGTTGGCTACAAGGGTCGCCAAGCCATTTATGAACTATTGGTGGTTGACGAAGCCATTCGCACCATGATCCATAATCATGCCAGTGAACAAGAGATTGAAACCGCTGCCCGTAACAAAACCCAAAGTATCCGTGCTAGCGGCAGAGATTTGGTGTTAGCAGGGACAACCACCTTGGATGAAGTGCTCAGAGTAACCAGAGAAGACTAATGGCAGCTTTTGAATATTTGGCACTCGCGGCCAACGGCCGACAAAAAAAAGGCGTTTTAGAAGGGGATAATGCACGCCAGATTCGTCAGCAACTGCGTGAAAAGCAGCTTATCCCCCTTGAAGTAACAGCTGTTGTCTCTAAAGATAAAGCCAAACAGCATAAAACATCCAGTAAGAGCCATATTAAAACCGCCGATCTCTCGTTAATCACCCGCCAACTGGCGACATTGATTGATGCTTCTATCCCGATAGAAGAGGCTCTAAGAGCTGCAGCCGATCAGGTTGAAAAACCTCAGCTGCAAAGTATGTTAATGGCGATTCGCGCCCGAGTGGTAGAAGGCCACACTTTTGCAGATGCCCTTTTAGATTTCCCCCACGCTTTCGATCATCTATTTCGCTCCATGATTTCTGCTGGAGAAAAGTCGGGACATCTCGGACCCGTATTAAATCGTTTAGCTGACTATATTGAAAAAAGGGAAGAAACCCGCAATAAAATCATGTTGGCACTTATTTATCCCGTTGTCCTGGTGGTGCTAGCCATTGGTGTTGTTTCGGGACTGTTAGCCTATGTGGTGCCAACCATTGTGGATCAGTTTAAAGACTTAGGCGGAGAGTTACCCTATTTAACCCAAGTCATGCTTTCTCTAAGTGAATTTATTCGCCATTGGGGATTGGTCGTCATTGCGGGCATCATTGCACTGGGGTTCTATTGGCGCTGGTATCTCTCCAACGAGAAACGTCAATTAGGTGTGCATACTCAAGTATTAAAAATGCCTATATTAGGGCGAGTCACTCGCGATCTGAATAGCGCCCGTTTTGCCAGAACCCTCGCCATTATGACTTCCAGTGGCATACCGCTCCTTGAAGGACTAAAAATCAGTGGTCAGGTTTTAACAAATTTACAATTAAGAAAATCCGCCGCCGAAGCCGCAGTTCGCGTTTCGGAAGGTAGTAGCCTTAGACAAGCGCTGGGAGAAACCAAACAATTTCCCCCGATGATGTTACATATGATAGCCAGTGGTGAAAACTCTGGAGAGTTAGAATCCATGCTAGAAAGAACCGCGAACTCTCAGGATCGAGAATTTGCCAACCGCGTCAATATTACTTTAGGATTATTTGAACCCTTAATTATCATTGTGATGGGTGGGTTAATACTTCTGATTGTTCTAGCGATTTTATTACCCATTTTTGACATGAATACACTTATCAACAAATAAAGGATCTTATTAATGAATCAGTTACCTCCACCTTCCACCCCTATTTCATCCCACTCACAAGGGTTACAAGCAGGCTTCACTTTAATCGAAATCATGGTTGTGGTGGTTATTTTAGGTATTTTAGCCGCCATTGTTGCACCGAAATTTTTGGGAGAAGCAGATAAAGCAAGGCTCACCCGAATTAAAGCCGATTTTGCTCAAATAGACTCCACCCTCTCTCGCTACAAGTTAGACAACTATTTCTACCCCACCACAGAACAGGGTTTAGAAGCTTTAGTACATAAGCCTGATGGCGAACCTGAACCCAGAAATTATCCTGAAGGCGGCTACTTACCCAGACTCCCCAAGGATCCTTGGGGTAATCCTTATTATTATGTATTCCCCGGTGAAAATGGCCCTTATGATCTCTATAGCTTAGGTGCTGATGGACAAGATGGTGGCGATGGCCCATCCGCTGATATAGGCAACTGGGATGAAAACGCTGAAGGGTTATGATTCTCAATTCGTCCAGGATCCTATTTAGAAAACAACAGGGATTCACTCTTATAGAAATAATGGTGGTGGTGGTGATTATTGCGGTTTTCGCCGGCATGACGGTTATTTCTATACGCCCATCCAGCCCAGAAAGGGTACTTAGAACCGAAGCCAAACGCTTAAATCAAGTGATAAAAATGGCCTTGGACGAATCACAAATTCAGGCCACCCAA
>PCTP01000031.1:3080-9685 GCA_002770795.1 Gammaproteobacteria bacterium CG22_combo_CG10-13_8_21_14_all_40_8
AACTCTTCTCCTTACAAAACCGCCACTGGACACCCATTGCCAATGATAAAGTATTTGAGAATCATAAATGGCCTCAAGACCTAACCACAGAGTTAGTTTTAGATGGCTTTTCATCTTTTAGTGACAATCCAGATGAGAGTATTAATAAAGGGTTAACTCATCGTTTAGAAAGAGCGCAAAAACGAGAAGCGGAGAAGGATGATATCGGAGATAAACTCTATCATTCTGACGACAATAAAAATGCCGATAGCCAATCCAAAAAATCCAAGAAAGCAGTTACGCCACAAGTATTTATTCTGTCCAGCGGAGAGATAACTCCCTTTTCATTAATATTGGAATTTGATCATAAAGGCATGGAACGTCCCTTATATTTAACCTTATCGGGTGATTATTCAGGTACTTTGAAAATGAGTGAAATTCTCACCCAAAGGCCAGCAAACTATCCATGAACCAAGTGACGACTTTATTACAATCAACCAATAAATCATTCTTTCATGATCTGGGCGCCAGAAAATCCCTAGGCTTTACCCTGATTGAAGTCATGATCGCTTTGGTGATATTTTCCATAGCAGCAGCAGCCCTTATTGGCAATATTACCAATGCCTCTCATGCGCACCAACAACTCCAGGTGCGTACATTGTCTTTTTGGGTGGCTCAAAACAAAATGACAGAACTGCATCTTCAACCTCATTGGCCTAATGAGGGAACAACCAACGGCCAAGCAGAAAAAATGATGGGACAAGACTGGTATTGGACCATGAAAGTAGTTGCTACATCGGCAAAAAATCTTAGACGAGTTGAACTTGAAGTAAGGCGTAACCCAGAACAAGACAATGCCGATGCTCACCTGGTAGGATTCATAGGTAAATTCTGATGAAAAATTTAGCTTATAATAAAACCTACGATGGCTTTACTCTGATAGAAATTATGGTCGCAGTGGGGATATTTACCCTAATTTATATTGCAGCAACTCAACTATTAACAGAAGCACAGAAAAACGCCACTGCCATCGAATTGTCCAGCGAAAGAACCGCCGATCTACAACGCGCCATGTTAAGGTTTGAACAAGATATTGAACAACTTGCCTACCGTCCCACTCGCAATCAATTTGGCGACACCGTCCCTGTTTTTCGTGGTGAATCCGGTTCCGACGACTCCTCTGGATTTATTGAGTTTACACGATCTGGTTGGAGTAATCCTGCGGGTCTGCCTCGCTCTGATCTCGAGCACCTAATCTATAAACTAGAGAAAGGTAAATTATGGCGACTCAGTTGGCTCTATCTGGATCACGATCATGAAGAGGCGGATATTAAACGCCCCTTACTGGAAGGCATTACTCGACTCAATATTAAGTTTTTAAAGGATCAAAATGAATGGTTAGAGCAATGGGGGGCCAAAGGTACTGATCAAGATTTCGAACCTCCTCGTGCAGTTTCAATTGAGTTAGAATTTAACCAGGACATTAAACTCAAAAGGATCTTTCGTTTAGGAGTGAATGATCAATCATGAAGTCATTTTCAACCTCACATCCACAGCATCAAAAAGGCATTTTACTGATCGTCGTGTTATTGATCGTCGCCTTGGTTTCTGTACTAGCCACCGAAACCTTTTCTCGCATCACCATGGATCAGCGTCGTAGCGCCAACATTCAACAGTCTTCTCAGGCTTATTACTTTGCTTTAGGTGCAGAAGAATTAGCCATGCAAATTTTGCAACGTACCTTTGATGGCAAGGATGTATTACCAGGCTCGGCTAATCAGGGAGAAGGTACTAATGCAGGAGGCAAGGGTGGTGCTAATGGCAATGGGAAAGACAAATCTAAAACCATTAATCTGAGCCAACCTTGGGCGCAAAAAGGCATGGTTTTCCCCATAGAAGGGGGTCAACTGGCTGGTAGTATTGAGGATATGAGCGCCTGTTTTAATATTAATGCACTCATTGATCAACCCATCAATCAAGGGGCAACGCTTAGTCTAGGTTCAGATCCCAATAAACCTTTAATTTTACAATCTATGCTGGAAAGACTGTTCAAAGATATTTTGCAAGACAGCGATCAAACAACCTCTCCAGAAGCATTGGTTGCGGCACTCAGAGACTGGCTCGATACAGATCAAGAACCCTATGGTAGTTATGGCGCAGAAGACAGCGTTTATCAGTCAAAAAGTCCTTCCTATTTAACTGGCAACACACTTATTGGCAGTGTTGAAGAGCTACGAACCATTGAAGGCTTCACGCCTGAAATTGTGGAGCGTCTATCACCCTATCTCTGCGCCTTGCCAGATACCCAAATGAAATCACTTAATGTCAATACTATCACTAAAGAACATGCAGCCTTAGTCGCCATGCTCTTTGAACCCAAAGATTGGGACAAATCCAAAGATTTGGTCAATAATCGTCCACCCGATGGCTACGGTGAAGAAGATCTGGCCGATGCGATGAAAGATTTAAAATTTGATAAAAACGCTCAAGGCATGCTTTTGGTAACCAGCGATCGCTTTTTAATCAGTGCCGAAGCGATTGTAGGTCGTGGTCATGCAAGATTAAAATCTTTAGTCAAAAAAGGTAAAGATGATAAAATCGAGGTTGTCAGCAGACGCTTTGCCAGTGACTATGACAATAATCAATCGAATCAAAACAAAAGTGACACTAAAAAATAAGGTTTGAAATAACAACAAGCTTGCGATTGTGAGATCCATAGTGCAGTATTAGTGCAGTATTAGTGCAGTATTAGTGCAGTATTATAGCAATATACGCGTGAGCTTTTAAAATGATCACGCGTATATAACAAAGACGCAGATTGAAAGCTCATTGCCCACTAAAAATGGCCAGTGACATCAATAAATTGCTGGTACAGAAATAGGTTAGTCAAAACATATGACAAATAAAATAATTTTACAATTAGACACTAACCAAACCCAACATCCTTGGGTGAAATTGGATGATGAAGGGCTATTCATTGAACAAGGTCTTTTTAGCGAAGAAAAGCTTTTGCAAAATGCCCAGCAATGGCAACACTATGAGTTGATAGTCATCGTACCTGGTGCTGATTGTTTATCAGTGGAAGCTTCCATACCCGCCAAAAGCCAACAACAAATCAGAGCTGCACTACCTTATAGCGTCGAAGAACAATTGTCTCAACCCGTAGAGCAACTCCATTTTGCCATTAGTCCCCAAAATGAGCAAGGCCAAACCTATGCAATTGTGGTCGATAATGAGCGCATGGAACAATGGATTAAAATTTTAGAACGCGCAGAGTTATCACCAAAATCTATCATAGCTGATTATCAGGGATTATGTTCCCTTGAACACCACCATATGCTGATGAATGGACGCCAGATACTCGTGAGAACCCCCAATGGACATGGATTTAGTTGTGAACCTGAGTTACTTGATTTGTTACTCAAAACGCCCAAAGTAGGCTCTGATGATGGCAATGAGACCAACAACTCTAAACCAAAACTATTGATAGAGCAGGCTTCTGAAATTGATCCCGATTTGCTGCAACAGCTTGAAAAAGATTGGCAAATTGAACAGGTGCTGATTGAAGATGCCTTGGTGTTCTTGGCTGGCTCGCTTGAACAAAGCCAACCCATCAACCTGCTACAACATCGATTTAAAAGAAAGCGCAAGACCAATAAGCTTTGGAAAACTTGGGGCGTTCCAGCTATTGCGGCTTCCATCGTTGTTCTGATGCAATTAATCACTTGGTCTGTTGATTATTGGCAACTCTCTCACCAAAAAATGGCTATTTTGAATGCCCAAAAACTCGTTTATAAAAAAGCCTTTCCTGCGGAAAGAAGGATTAATAACCCTGCGCGATTGATGAGGTCTCGCTTAAAAAAATCAGGATCTAATAATGCCCAAAGCAATTTTTTTCCTCTTTTAGAAAAATTTAATGAAGCCAAAACATCCATTACTCTGAACCAACTGACTTCCCTGACTTATCGTGCAAAAAATGGGGAAATGAATGTTAATTTCATCGCTCCCGATCTGGCAACCATCGAAAAATTTCAAACGGCTTTAAGAAATCTTAACCTGGAAGTCAAACCTGGCGCATCAAATGCCGTAGATTCAGGGTATTCTGGGCAAATGACCATCAAGGAGAAAAGCTAATGTTTTGGCAATCCGCACAAGATTGGCTTAACCAGCAATCGGAACGAGATCAAAAAATTATCAAAATTGCTGCCGCATTTATATTGCTTTTGCTCATCTATAGTTTTTTATTTCAACCCTTAACATCGGGTCGATCCAGCCTAAGAGAGCAAGTGCAAAGAGCGCAACAAGATCTAGATTTCATTAAGGAAGGCGCCGCTCAACTTCAACAGACACACACCCAGAGTGGAACCTCTAATCTATCGAGCAGTCAGATCGTTAATGCAACGGCTCGCAAAAATAGCATAAATGTCACCCGTATTTCACCCAATCGAGATAATACTCAATTGGTCATATCCATCGACGAAGTTGAATTTACCAATCTACTAAAGTGGGCCAATGAATTACAGAGCCAAGGCTTAGCGCTAGACTCTTTGAATATTAATCAGGGTGATCATTCAGGGTTTATTAAAGCCTCTATCACCGTATCTCAGGCAACTGCACCATGAATTATGCAAAATATCTATGGCACGGCATCGCTTTTTTTATTATTTTTGTTATTGCTACAGCACCAGCTCAGGTATTACAGTCCTCTTTCAATAAGGTCAAAGGATTAAATGTAGAGGGCTTATCTGGTAGCCTATGGCATGGGCATGCTTCTCAAGTTATCTACAACGATATAAGCTTAGGCCAGGCTGATTGGGATCTATCTGGTTGGTCCCTTATTTTGATGCGACTCTCTTTAGATGTATCCTTAAAGAGTGAACAAAGTAATTTAAGTTCACATCTCATCCTTCAGTCATCTTCTGTTGAAGCAGAAAATCTCAAAGCAAGGTTTCCTGCACCTTGGGTGTCTAAACTCACCAAAGTGCCCTTTCAAGCACAAGGGCAATTATTTGTCCGTATGAAACAAGCCAAAATTTCAAATTCTGGCGCGCCTTTTTTATATGGCGCACTGTCTTGGCAAGACGCAACGCTCAAGACTCCTTTCGGCAAACAAGCCCAATTAGGCACTATTAATGTCGGACTCACCACCGAAGAGGAATGGATTGTCAGTGATATTAGGAGCAGCAAAGGAAGCATGGACTTACGAGCAACCGTTCGAGTCAATTACCCAAAAGAAATGGCTGCTAAGGGATCGGTTTCTGATCAGCTCAGCACTGAACTGCATGGTTTTTTCTCTCTTTTCACCAAACCCGATAATGAAGGACGCTTAGTTTTTGATTATAAAGGGGGCATTCCTGCGTTATGATTGCTCTACCGAATTGGGATCAAATTTCAGCAGTTTGTATCGATATGGATGGTACGCTTATTGATCTTTATTTTGATAATCATTTTTGGAAAGTCTATCTACCCGAAATCTATGCCAAACACCAAAACTGTTCATTAGATGCGTCTCGCAATTTCCTGTTTCAACTGTTTCATGAGCAAAAAGGCCAACTCAATTGGTATTGCCTGGATTTTTGGAGCAAAACCCTTAAATTGGATATTATGGCTCTTAAACAGTCCTTGGCTGAAGATATCCGTTTACGTGAAAACGCACTAAAATTTCTTTTATATGTCAATCAACTGGGGAAACCTCTTTATTTAGTCACCAATGCGCATCGTCATACCCTTGCCATTAAACTGAAGCACACGGGCATTGAATCTTATTTTCAGAAAATCATTAGCGCTCATGATCTTGGTTTAGCGAAAGAACAAGACGGATTTTGGCCGATGTTAGCAGAGCTCCTTAATCTCGATCTCCATTCAACCTTATTTATAGATGACTCTGAGTCAGTATTAAATGCCGCAAAGCAGGCTGGTGTTGGTCATGTTATCGCTATTTTTCAACCTGATAGCCAGCTGCTCGGTGAGTATATAGATGGCTTTCCCCATCTGCATAATTTTTCTGATATGATGGAGGCTAAATAGTCAAACAAATATCATTTGTTTTTTCCATTGATAAGCAACCATGAATAAACCACCCAAAATTCATTCTTCAACCATTATTGCCAAAACACAAATATTTTGTGTTGAATCTTTACAGCTAGAATTTTCCAACGGCGCTACTCGCACTTACGAGAGACTCAAAGCAGGGTCACGGGGTGCAGTGATGATAGTTCCCCTCAATAACAATGGGGAGCTTTTATTGGTTAGAGAATGGGCTGCTGGCACAGAACGCTATGAGCTAGCCTTTCCCAAAGGATTGATGGAAAAAGATGAAACCCCAATTCAAGCGGCGAATAGAGAACTTCAAGAAGAAGTTGGATTTAGCGCACATCAGTTCTCTCGATTAAAATCCTTAACTTTAGCGCCAGGTTATTTAACACACCGAATGCATTTAATCTTAGCTCAGGATCTTTTCCCCAAACAATTACTTGGGGACGAACCCGAACCCATGGAAATTGTACCTTGGCCAATGGATCGCTTAGATGAATTACTTGAGCAAGATGATTTTACTGAAGCACGTAGTGTTGCCGCATTATTCTTAGTGAACACTTTTTTAAAAAAGAACCTTTCTTCTGAAAGTA